>JASMTM010000173.1:0-6921 GCA_041694295.1 Petrotogales bacterium | reverse complement strand
TGACATTAGCCGGGACAAACTCAACTGAAAAATCTGAAAAAAGTAAATAGATCCACGCTGTGGATCTGTATTCAGTCAAACCATTAACATTATTAATTAAGCTCAGTGTACCATCATCATCTACGAGATGCCAGTGTTGAAATGACCATAGATCATTTTCAATAGATGTAACATATGCTGAAAGCCAGCCTTACAGATGAAATAAAAGTAGAAGGGTCTCCCGTACCTTTTATTCGATAATTATACGATGTGTTTGTTTATGTCGATTGGGATTTCTTCCATATGGTGCTTTGATAATGGTAATTTCACCTGGTTAATATATTTAGCAGAATTATAAATATCTTCAAGTGTTCTTTGTCCGCTTTGAGAGCCATCAAAAGGATAATAATGTAAAGAAAGGACATCAATTAGAGACGCATTTCTTTCCAAAAACTCTGTAAGCCATTTATCGTATTGTGGAAGATTTGATACTATAAAATCAAGCCCTATTACAACAATGTCAGAATACTTCTACCTGAGGGAGCCAATTTCGTCTCTATTTTTTTTATTGAACTCATCAATCGAAACACTTTTACCAACGACTGAGGAATAAATATTTGGTTCATTGGAGAAGGAAATATATTTAGCCGAAGGAAGAAAAGAGAGAACCTCTTCATATTGATCAAGTGCACTCTGCTCTGAGAAATATTCAAGCTGCACAAGTGATTCTGTCGATGTGTAATCAATGAACTCTTTAAAAGTAACATAATCATCAAAATTGAATATTTTCTTGATTGTACTGTCCTAGTTTCATCCCATTTCGATTCTGATACAATGTTCATTCCAGATTGATTTATGGTTATTGTTTTATAACCCCAAAAGTCAGGGAAGTAAATAGCACTATGACAATAATAACAAGCTTTTTCGAGGTGTTTCCTCCTTTAAGATTTAGGGTTTTCAAGATGTTCTATCCGTTGCATAAGTGTTGGATGTGAATAATTAAATTTTACATAAAAAGGATGTGGATTTAAATTTGACAAATTTGACTTGTGAAGCTTCTTTAACGCTTCTATCACTATATCGGGATCTTTTACATATCTTACAGCATACAGATCAGCTTTGTATTCTCTTTTTCTGCTCAAACTATTTAATATAACTCTTGCAAAAGAAAGAATTGATCCTATTAAAACACTGCTGTATATAAATTCAGTATAATACTTATTGAGGTCGTAAGCAGAGCTAACTAGATCGTTAGAAATTAAATACCACAACAATATCACTAACGCTGAAAATATGACAATTGATAATAATAACCCTTTTATAATGTCTTTGTTCACATAATGCCCAGCCTCATGAGCAAATATAGCTTCTATTTCCTCATGAGTGTTGTTTTCAAGTAAAGTATCATAAAGAATAATCCTTTTAGTGTTACCAATACCTGCAAACATTGCATTTGAATGGCTGGTTCGTCTGGAAGCATCAAGAACAAATATACCCTTAGTTTTAAAACCAGCATAGTCCGCAATTTCGTTGATCTTTTCTTTAAGTTCTGGGTCTTCAAGCGGTTTTAGTTTATTAAAAATGGGAATAACTATTGCTGGGTATTTCCAGTTCTTAAACAAATTTATCACAATAAAACCTGCAATAAAGTAAATCCACCATTGCTCAATGTTATATAAACTCCAAAATATTCCTGCTAGTATTACTGTGCCAAGAAGAATTGAAAACGCTGTAATTTTTAACTGATCCATTAAAAACAATTTATAAGTAGTATTAGAAAACCCATATTTTTTCTCTATTGCAAAGGTTTGATAGAGTGAAAATGCAAAATTGATCACTCTGAAAATTACCCATATGAGAAAAACAAAAAATATACCACCGATAATTTCATCTTCAAATAAATCAGCACTAATTGATTCAAAATAACGAAAACCAAAAACTATTAAAATCATCAATAAAAGGAAGTCGATAATCCCTGAAAATATGCTGAATTCCAATTTTTCTGTATAATATTCTTTTGATTTTTTTAAGTAAGCATCTGAGAATTCATCTCTCATTTTTTCTGGTAAAATTATGTTTTTCTTTTTTGTGTGATTAAAATTAAGAAATTCAATAAATAAATTGAAAAGACGATCAAAAATAATTATCGAATAAAATAATATCTGAAACACAAAAACTACCCCGTCATTCTGTACTTTCAAGAATTTTTTCTGAGTTATAAAGTCTTGCTATTCCAAATATCATTAATGTTATCACTGCAGCGTTGGAAACAAGCATTAATAAGAACTTAACAGCTGAAATCTGGGCAGTTATGAAATCCTTCATTACAAATACACTGTTGATAAAAGGTATTAAATACATTCCAAGATTACCTGAAGCTTCCATCTGCATGGTAGCAACGCCCATTATAATAACAAAAATATAGAAAGGCATTATATAACCACCACCTTCCTTCATATTTCTCGCAAGGCTTCCTAGAAGAACCATTATTGATGATGCCAATCCAGCAACGGTAATCATGGCTATTAGCAACCCTAAAAGTCTATCAGGGGTAAGAACAGCCAGGTTCATTTCTGGCATGCCGCCACTGTCTGATGCTAGTCTAAACATAAACGAAAATGCAACAATCAGCCCTATGAAAGTCATTATACTGTTCATTATGCCGGCAGTCATAACATAGAGTACCTTACCCGTAGCAATTGAAGTTCTTGAGACCTGATTAACCAGTGTAGAAGAAAGAGAACCTCTTTCTTTTTCTCCTGCTGTCGTATCCAAACCAATATTCATAGAACCTGCCATTATATAAATTAGTATGAAATATGGAATCATTTGCGCAAGAAAGTCTGTACCCTGAGACTCTTCTGGCGCAACGTCCACCTGGTTAATAGCTATCAAATCAAGATCTTCTCGTGTTAATCCATGCTCTACTAACTTTTCATTTGCTAATTCACTTTCGTATTCATTTAATGCGTTTCTAACCATGTTGGCTGCGAATGAAGATTTGTTTTTCAGAGAATTATATAGAATCGAGACATTCATTTTTGAATTAACTGAATGATTTTCAGGAAATTCAACCACAATAAGATTGTCTGAATTCTGAATGTTTTCCTCAGTGATTGATCCATCAACTTCTTTATAATCAATAAACTGAGACAAAATGTTTTTAAATTCTTCGTCATTCAGATTCACAAACTTAATATTGTAAACAGTTTCTACTGCCTCTTTTTGCTGTGCTGTTGCGGTGTATCCAATAGCTATAAAAATGGCAGGCATCAATATCATTGGAAGTATAAAGATTGCAAATATAGTTCTAAAATCTTTGAAAAGGTTCTTAAGTTCTTTCTTAAAAATAATCAAAGCATCTTTAAACACCTTCGATCACTCCCTGAGACCTTGCAACTTCGAAAAATACTTCTTCTAAATCCTCTGTGCCATATTTACTGTAAAGACTTGAAATGTCGTTATTTTCAACGAGTTTTCCTTCAAGAATAATTGCTACATTATCACATAATTTCTCAGCGACTGACATAACGTGAGTAGAAATAATTACGGTCTTTTGTTGATCTCTAAAATCCTTAATGAATTCGGTAACTGTCCTGGCAGTCAAAATATCCAAACCATTTGTAGGTTCATCAAAAACAATAACGTCCGGATCATGGATTAAACTGACAGCTAAAGAAGCTTTTTGCTTCATTCCGGTTGATAATTTCTTAACAGTTTCATCAAGAAAACTTTCCATATCCAGATAACTTGCAAGCTCATGTATTTTTTCTTTTGCTTTTTTTCTTGGTACCTTACTGAGATCAGCGAAAAAATACAATAGCTCCCTTGGAGATAGATTCCCTGAAAGTTTCATGTCGCTTGTTAAAAAACCTATCCGCTTCCTGACCTCAGTGGGATTTTTTACCGTATCAAACCCAAAAACCTCAACTCTACCTTTGTCAGGTTTTAATAATGTTGAAATCATTCTTAGCGTTGTTGTTTTTCCAGCACCGTTTGGTCCTAACAAGCCAAACACTCTACCTGGTTTGGCTGTGAAAGTAGCGCCATCTACAGCCTTAACGGTTCTCTTTCTTGATTTAAATGTTTTATGAACATCAATAACTTTTACCATAAAAAATTCCTCCTGTATGTATTTATCCACTTCTCCTCAATAATAATCCAAAGGCATAGGGGGTGCCAATTGGGAACAGTTTGGTTTTTTCGTCCAGTTCTCCGTCAAATATCTTTCCACCATCAATTAATATTTTTTCTACTAGTGGTTTTTTATCATGATATCTTTTAATTTGTTCTTCTGTTAAACCTAATACAGCGCTACATTCTTCACGATCATTAACATAAGGTCCTGAAAGAATTTCAGCCTTAAATATGGTTACATAATAAATTGTGTTCAATCTTTCATTTTTCATTTCATAAACTATATATGGGTTAACAGAATCTGCTAGATCAAGCCGCTTTATTCTTTTGTCAACATTAATATGGAAAGTCACATCACTATCCATTAAGTGAATTTCTGATCCTATTTCTTCTTGAGCTTCTCTTTTAACAGCCTCGCTGAAGGTCTCACCTTTCTCAAGATGGCCCCCAACTCCAAAAAAGAACTTCTCATTTTCATATGTTTTGTGTTTTTTCCCGGAAGTCAAGAAAACATAATGTTCACCAATTTTAGCCAGGAGTCCGGTTCCCTTTAAACTATTTTTTGGTAACAGTTCTTCGAGTTTCACAATAAACACCAGCTGTCAATTATTAATTATTATCTCCAGTACCTCACTAAAGCTTGTTATTATGATATCAGGATTTGTGACTGTTTTAAAACCAAATTCATTAAAATAGCAACTGATGATTCCAGCATTCTTTGCAGCCTTTATATCAAGCTCCCTATCACCAACAGCAAGTGTATCATTTCTTGTTAGATTGAATTCTTTAATTAGATAGTTAAAAGCTTCAGGATCTGGTTTTCTTTTGAATCCATCATCAGAAGTAATTATCCTTCTAAAAAGATGTATCACATCATAATAATCCAGTATCTCGATGGTTGATTCACGATCTCTATGGGTTACAATGAAGTTATTTCCACCATTTTTGCATATCATTTCGCAAACTTCTTTTGCGTAATTATATAAAGGACGACTCTGTGGTGGCTTTTTCTTTTTGAGATATCGAGAAACCAGTTCATCAATGTCAATTGAATATTTCTCTGAAAAATACTCAAATGCGTTACTCATAGTTATTTTTAATTGATCCAGTATTATTTTATCGCTTACTTCGACGTTGTATTCTTTTAATGTATCTCTAAATCCCTTAACGATTGAAGGATAAGTATTGCATAACGTACCGTCGAAATCCCAAATAATATTTTTAATCAAAATTTCAGCTCCTTAAAATTCGCTAATTTAGTTTTGATTGGCGACAGATATTTCATATTGAGTTAAAATACTTTTCCATTTCTCATTATTAGTGTTCATTTTGACAGTTTTCTCTAGACCATTCCTATATGTAACCTCATAAAAGAAATCCAAATTCTTTAAATTCTCTTGTCCAATCAACGGATAATAGACGTAAAACGCTTCACCAGAAATACTGCGAAGAGCTATTTTATTACTTTCATCTGTTCTTTGTTCTGTGAAAATCTTTGTATCTACTACTTTGTCATTTTCCTTTATAACTAACACTGCTTTATTAATTCTGAGTTCTTCAAAATATGGTTTGGAAGTAACTTCGAAACTGAACCTTAGTTCAGGATACTCAAGTTCATTTTTTCTGTTAATAAAGAAGTCCACATCCGTAGAAAACGTTTGCGCCTTATAATAATGTAATGGAATACGATATTCTTCACTTGAAACAAACCCGTTGTCATCTTCAGCAAAAATTTGATAAACATAATCAGTTTCCATGTCCAAAACTAGATTTGCCGTAAAAGCTACATCTGTTAATTTCTTAAGCTTTATCTTTTCTTCAATGTCGCTATTTACTGGATGTAACAATATATAAAGGTTCTGATCTTTGCTAACTTCTGAAAAGGTCCATCTTCCTCTCAGTGTCACATCATTTTCTGAAAAATCTACTAGAGTAAATTCCCAATCAAGCAACCACGATTGTTCATTCAGCAAATCAGTTAAGCTTTTAACCTGGTTTCTTAACCCATTTACAACTGCATTAATACTTCCAATCGTGTTTCTATTAAGGCTAATGGTACTCTCAAGCTTGCTGACCTCAGACGAGATATTAAAGATTACTGCCATATTTATAATCTGTAATAACAGCAAGACTGCAATAGCGATTACAAAAACCAGCTTAAGAAAGTTGCTCACTTAAATAACCTCCTTTACTAATACTATCTATGCGCTTCAACTTTTTGGTGTTTTCTCAAAATATATGCCCTTGATGTTCCTGCAGCTTCGATTATTCCAACAACTATGTATGTATTTATTGTACCTTTAGTATCTAGTAGTATACCAATAATTGGTGATAGTATTGCAAAGCTTAGATTGGCAACAAAACTTACTGTTGATATAACAGTTGCCCGGTACTCATCTTTTACTTGATGATTAATATTGAATCCCAATGTTAGTTTATAAAGACCTCTCACAATTTGTTGGAGAGCATAATCATTATGGCCCATTTTGACTTGATTATAACTGGAACCATGAAGCTTATTGTCATTAATAAACCTAATGATAACAATACTTTTTTTGGTCTTGAATCAGCATATTTTCTTGCTAGTACCTGGGAACTAAAAACAGCTACTATATTAAAACCTAAAAAACAAAACCGTACCACATTATGTCGAGATTTATCTTAGCAAAGTCCGGTTGATAAAGCCAGTATCCAATTCAAATAGTAAAACCCACCACAGCAGAAAAACAAACAGTCCAGACAATTCTAGGGGTCTTAGTAGCTCTGCCAAGGCTGGCTAAAATATGCCTGCCATAATGATGTTTG
>JASMTM010000172.1:0-11136 GCA_041694295.1 Petrotogales bacterium | reverse complement strand
GAAGCTGCAAAGATGTTGCAGAAGAAGAAAGCAAAGAAGATTTTCGTGTGTGTAACACATGCAATATTGTCTGGTGATGCTAAACATATGCTATCAAAATCACCTATTGAAAAGATATTTGTAACAGATACGGTACCACAGAGTGATTTGCCTGAGAATTTTGAAGTTGTCAGCATTGCTCCTCTAATTGGAGAGGCGATGATGAGAATCAGAAAGAATCTGTCAGTTAGTATATTGTTTAAATAGAGGAGGTATTGAGATGCCGGATTTAGTTTTTTCGGTTTCGAATCGAGAGAAAAAAGAAAAAGCCAAAAATCTTATCAAACGTGAGAAGATTCCTGCTGTAGTTTACGGACCGGGTCGAGAGAATATGGACATCATGCTTGATAAAAGTGATGTGCTTAAACACCTAAACAGGATTGCTGAAACAACACCTATTAAACTTAAACTTGATGGCAATGAGATGCATGGGTTTTTAAAGGGCGCCCAAAGGGATAAAGTAACAGATAACATCATACATCTTGATTTTTACATTCCTTCTGAGGGTCATAAAATGGAGATCCATATTCCACTGTCCTTTGTGGGAGAACCAGCAGGTATTGAGCATGGTGGAGTAGTACAGGAAATCATAACCGATCTTCCTGTTCAAACACTGCCCAAGGATATTGTTGAAACCATTGAGGTAAACGTAGAAGAACTAGAAATCGGAGATGTTATAAGGGTTAAGGACCTGGATCTGCCTGAAGGAATCAAACCACTTATTGATGAAGATAGAGCTGTTTATGTTGTTGAATCACCCAGATCGATGACCATTGAAGAAGAGGAAGAGTTGTTAGCAGAAGCTGAAGAAGAAGAAATGGAACCTGAAGTCATCGAAAAAGGTAAAGAAGAGGAAGAAATACCTGAAGGAGAAGAAGAAAAGGATTAATACATAATGAAAGTATTTGTTGGCTTGGGTAATCCCGGCCCACGTTATGCACTGAGCCGTCATAACGTGGGTTTTCTTTTCATAGAGGAATTTTTGAAACATGGTAAGTTGCTGGATAAAAAGAAAAGAACAGCATATGAACTGTTCAGAGTTATTTATGATAATAATGAGATTCTTCTGGTGAAACCGCTGAAATTCATGAATGCTAGTGGTGTTGCTATAAAGAAATTTCTTGAAGATTACAGTGACATCAAGATAAAGAATATGTACGTTGTTTATGATGACTTGTGGATACCGCTGGGAAAAATACGAATAAGATTTCAGGGAAGCGACGGCGGTCACAACGGCGTAAAATCTATTATCGATCAACTTAATACAAAACAGTTCCCGAGAATTAGGATAGGTATAGGGCCTATTTCAGAGCAAGTAAACATGGTAGATTATGTTCTGGGAGAATTCACAGATAATGAGATAAATGTGGCCTTCAAATCTATTCGTTTTGCTACAAAAGCAGCTATGGATCTATGCAAGTATGATATGAAAAAAGTGATGTCACATTATAATGGAGTTGAGGTGACTGAACTGGATGAAATTTGAACTCAAAGCACCCTATTCTCCAAGGGGAGACCAGCCTAAAGCTATTAATGAACTGTGTGAAGGTTTGGAAAACAAAGAACGCTTTTTGACGCTTTTAGGTGTAACAGGTTCGGGAAAAACATTTACCATGGCTAGTGTGGCTGAAAGACTTCAAAGACCTGTTCTTGTGATATCTCCGAACAAAACACTTGTGGCACAGTTATACAGGGAGTTTAAAGAATTCTTTCCAGAAAACAGGGTTGAGTTATTTATAAGCTATTATGATTATTATCAACCTGAAGCTTATATTCCAGCGAAAGATCTCTACATAGAAAAAGATGCTCAAATTAATGATGTTTTATCCCGAATGAGGGTTTCTGCATTGAAATCAGTTTTAACCAGAAATGATGTAATTGTTGTAGCAAGCGTTTCAGCAATTTATGCAAGTGGCGATCCAAGAGATTTTCAAAATTTGAATATTGAACTCGAAACTGGTGATGTAATAAAACGGCAGGAACTTGCTAGAAAACTTTCCTCAATACAGTACAATCGATCAGAAGATGTCAGTGTGGGTGGGGTGTTTCATATGAAAGGTGATATTTTTGAAATCTATCCACCCTACGAAGACTACGGGCTACGTTTATATTTTTTTGACAATGAAATAGAACGGATTGTTAGTATAGATCCACTTAATAGAAGTAAAATAGAAGAATTCGATAAAGTAGTAATATATCCAGCCAAAGAATTTGTCACCACGGAAGAGAAGATTTCAAGGGCAATAAAAGAGATAGAACGCGAACTTGAAGAACAAGTTCGAAAATTCGAGAAAGAGGGGAAATATCTAGAAGCACAGCGATTGAAGCAGAGAACAATGTATGATATTGAAATGCTTGCAACTCTAGGCTATTGTTCTGGCATAGAAAACTATTCTCGTTTTTTTGACAAGAGAAATCCTGGAGATCCACCATATACATTGCTTGATTATTTCAACAAAGAGGAGTTTATCGTATTCATTGATGAATCTCATATCGGTGTTCCACAGATCAGAGCAATGTACAAGGGTGATCATTCAAGAAAGAAAAGTCTTGTTGAATATGGTTTTAGAATACCTTCAGCCTTTGACAATAGACCGTTAACTTATGAAGAATTTCTTGAAAAAACAGGGCAGATAGTATTTGTTTCAGCTACACCAACGGATTATGAACTTGGGGTTTCAGAGAGAGTCGTGGAACAGTTGATTAGGCCCACAGGACTTATTGATCCTAAGGTTGAAGTGAAGGCTACTGACCATCAGGTAGATGATTTCATAGATGAAATGAAAAGAATAAAAAGTCGTGGTGAAAGAGCCATAGCAACAGTGCTAACAAAGAAATCAGCGGAAATGCTTAGCACTTACCTAAATGAAGTTGGTGTAAAATCTGAGTATCTTCACTCGGAACTTGGTGCCATTGAACGAGTTGAGGTCCTGAAAAAATTGCGTGATGGTACTGTCGATGTGGTTGTCGGTGTTAATTTATTAAGAGAAGGATTGGATTTGCCAGAGGTCTCGCTTGTTGCGATAATGGATGCCGATAGGGAAGGTTTTCTAAGGTCTGAGACCACACTAGTTCAGACAATTGGAAGAGCAGCACGAAATGTGAACGGGAAGGTCCTGCTTTACGCAGATCACATAACAGGTTCCATGAGAAGAGCAATAAGAGAAACAAATAGAAGAAGAACAAAGCAGATGATGTTCAATAAAGAACATAATATAACACCCGAGAGTATTGTAAAACCATTATATGATAGCATTTTTGCAGAATACTCGGACAAAGATAAAGAAGAAAAGGCTAAGAATGAATATGTTGGTGGGATACTCGCACTAAAGGAATCACTTGATACAGAAGAATATTTGGCAGTACTCGAAGAAGAAATGTTACGAGCAGCAAGCGAATTAAGATATGAGGATGCTGCAGTACTTAGAGATGAGATGAGATCAGTAAAGAACGGAAGTAAAAAATGATGGAGAGATAAAAATGAAAACAATTGCAAAAAACAAGAAAGCTAGACATCTATATCATTTTCTAGAGAGTTATGAAGCCGGAATACAATTACTTGGTACTGAGGTAAAATCATTAAGACAGGGAGCCGTTTCGATAGTAGAATCTTATTGTAGATTCATAAATGGTGAGCTTTACCTCATAAACGCTAACATAGGTCAGTACAGTCATGGAGCTCAATGGAATCATGATCCGATGAGAGAAAGAAAGCTGTTGCTTCATAAAAAGGAACTAATAAAGATTTACCAGAAAGTTAGAGAAAAGGGACTAACCATAGTACCCACAAAAATATACTTCAACGATTCGGGAATTGTCAAAGTAGAAATCGTACTTGCGAAGGGTAAGAAACTTTATGATAGAAGAGAAGATATGATAAAGAGAGAGCAGGAAAGGCGAATCAGACGTAAAGAGGATAGATAATGCGTCATGTAGCAGTAATACTACTTTTTTTCTTCTTACTTTTTTCTTCAAGTATGTTTTTTTCGAACAGTTTAGAACATGACAAATATCTCCATTTCTCTTTAAGCTTTTCAATGAGTATTACTTACAATTACTTTTTTGGTTTCTCTGGAGATATACTTGCTTTTGGTATAGGTATGTTTAAGGAAGTATATGACTACTATGATAAAGATGGAGTAGCTGATTTAGAAGATATTTACTCCGATTTTGTCGGTATCTTATCTGCCAAGGCATATATTAAAACATTTGACATAACACCTTTAATGGGTTTCTGCTTGTTTTTCTAGGCGGATTTCTTGAGGATATAAACAATGATGTGGTCGTGTTAACTTGTGGACGGGTGGTTTTGAAAGTTCTTTAGCAAGTTGTTTCTTTGAAAAATCAGATAGACAAATTGTTCTATACTTAGATGATAAAAAGCGATTGATTTGTTGAATTAATTCATATAAGAACAAATAAACGCAATGCAAATAAAGAAAAAGGCCTTCCAACGGCCTTTTTCGCTGTTATTATTCATATAATCATATTGGTTACGTTTTTGCTTCTACGAGATAGTCATCAAGCCAACGTGCCTCCGGATTTCGATCGAAAATCAGGAACTTCTTGTAGTCCTCAGGATTTGCAGCTCTGTGATATCTCATAAATATGTTTTCTTCATTTAAACCCACAATTTCAATCTTTCCAGTAGCGTGTGACATAACAAACCTTGCTCTTTTTGCAAGTCCAGATACTTTCGATATTGCTTCGCTAAACAGTTTATAACCTTTTTCTATTGGTACAGAAAATGTATAATTGCCTTTTGTTGGCCTGCACTGGAAAACGTAATAGGGTGGCACACCCATAAACGAAAGTTTTTGAAATAGCTTAACAAGTGTATCAACACTATCGTTCACTCCAGCAATCAAAGGTGTCTGGTTGCACAATTCAGCACCAGCTTCTTTTAGCATTTCAATAGCTTTGCTTGATTCAGGTGTGATTTCTTTATGGCTGTTAATGTGTGCCATCACATATATTTTCTTTTCGGTGGTACTGTATTTGTTGATTATCTGAAGTAGTTTTTCATCGTTGATAATCCTGAAGGGATTGAAAACCACCATTTTTGATCCCAATCTGATTATCTTAACGTGCTCGATCTTTCTCAATTCACTTAAGATCCATTCAAGCATATCTGTAGCAATGATCAGTGAATCCCCCCCTGTAAGCAGTACATTGGTTATTTCATCATGCTTGCGGATATAATCAAATGCTGGTTCATAATCCTTTCTTGTAAGAATCTCACTGCTGTAATACTTTTTGAACAGTCTTTTTCTGAAGCAGAATCTGCAAATGCTTCCGCAAACCTTTGAAACCAAAAACAATGCTGTATCCGTATATTTATGCTCCAATCCCTTTGCTACTGTATATTTACTTTCTGATGATGCATCAAGATCACCCCAGTTATCCAGTTCATCCTCTGAAGGAATGATAATCCTTTTTATTGGATCTTTGGGATCATCCCAGTTAATTAGGCCCAGATAATAACTGTTGGCTCTAAACATATACTCGTTTGTTACCTTTTTAAGCTTTTCTTTCTTTTCATCACTAAGTTCGGATATTTTGTTAATATCAATGATATATTTTGGAGTGGTCATCTTTCATACCTCCTTAGTTGGAATTTCTCTTTAGATTCAAAATATGATCTGTTAGTAATGTGTTTAGTAAAAAAGAGAAGTTAACGATTGATTCGTTAAGACAACTATATTATACCATGAAGAACAATCAAGACTTAATAAATGGCTTACGCCTTTACTGAACCGGCTAGTAGTCCCCTCAAAAAGTACTTACCAAGAACGATATAAACTATCAACGTTGGTAGAGCAGCGATAATCGCGCCCGACATTTGCACATTCCAGTGTACAACCTGACTTCCAGCTAAATTGACAAGTGCCACAGTAATGGGTTGGATCGATGGGTCGCTGGTAATAGTCACTGCGAAAAGAAATTCATTCCAGATGTTTGTAAATTGCCATATCATAACCACCACAAAACCAGGGATGGAAATAGGAAGGAGTACTTTAATGTATGCCTTAATCAGACCTGCTCCATCTATATGTGCAGCTTCGATAAGCTCGTTTGGTACTTCAGCATAATAATTTCTGAATATTAACGTTGTTATAGGAAGTCCGTATATTATATGTGTTATTATAAGGCCCCATAAAGAACCATACAGTCCAATATCCTGCAAAAAACTTATAAGTGGAAACAATATACTTTGATATGGAATGAACATGCCAAAAAGAATCAGAGCAAATAAGGTGTTGGAGCCTTTGAAGCGTACCTTCGATAAAATATAACCATTAATTGAACCTATTGCAGAAGAAACAAGAGCCGCTGGTATTACAAGGAAGAAACTGTTTTTTAGGTTAGGACTCAACCTATTGAAAGCTTCAGTAATCCCACTCAGCGAAAAATCTTTTGGAAGAAACCACATTTTCTGCATACTTACTTCTTGAAAGGATTTAAAGCTAGTTGATAACAGGACATATATGGGCATTAGAAAAAAAATTGAAAGTATGCCCAGCAATACGTACGTAGTGATTTTTTTCCTTAATTTCATCGGGTCACTTCCCTTCTAAGGGCATAATACAGATATGGAATCATGATAACAGCCACCATAATTAACATAATTATCGCTATTGCCGAACCCGTGGCGTACTTATTCGATCTGAACGTTGATTCAAACATATATATAGCTGGCACATCTGTAACATTGTTAGGACCACTTCCAGTCATTGAGTAAACCAATGCAAAGATTTTTAGAGACATATGTCCTAGTATAATCATTGCACTTAATGTTATGGGTCTTAACATTGGGAGTTTTACTTTCCATAGAACCTGCCAATCGGTTGCTCCATCAACCTTTGCAGCTTCTATTAGTTGTTCTGGTATGCCCCTTAAACCAGCCAGATACATGGCCATAGTATAACCTGAGAGTTGCCAGATAGCAGCAATAATAACTGGAATCAAAGCTACATTGAAGTTAAATATAGAAAAGGTACTCGTATACCATTTCCATTGAAGTGATTCCAGGCCAAATAAGCCAAGTAGAAGATTTAAACCCTGTGGATTCTTTGGAAAATTACCGGGAGCAAAAATCCAGCTCCATACTGTTCCTGTTACTACAAAGGATACAGCCATTGGAAAAAGAAAAATATTTTGAAAAATTCTCGAACCTTTAAGGCCTCTGTCTATAAGTAAAGCTAGAATGATACCAATTGTTAGACATCCACCAATAAAAAAGATGGTAAAGTAAAGTGTATTCCAAAGATCAGTTTGAAAACGCGGGTCGGAAAATAATTTCAAATAATTGCTGAAGCCAACAAATTTGTATTCTCCTTTTAACAATGCTGTGAAACTGTTCCAGTTTGAGAAGGAAACACGTGTCGTCCAGCCAATAAAGATATATACGAAAATGCCTAGAGCCACAATAGTTGGAGATAGAATTATCAAACCCAGCAATTTTTTCTTAGTTATGCCTTTTATTATAGGCACCTCCCGCTTTAATAAAAACCTGAGCCCTTGATTAGGGCTCAGGTTCTAATGGTTATTTTTTCAAAGATTTTCTTCAGCTGCTTCGATGATTGAGTTCCATGCTTCATCAACATTACCTGTTGCTATAAACCTGTTTATAATGTCGTTAAGAGCGGTTGCAAAGGCTTCAGGTGCTGCTGAACCGTGCGCAATTGATGGACATAGTGCATTTGTTTTAAAATCTTCCATAGACCATCTTAGATACACATCGTAAAGTTCAGGATTTGCATCTATTCTCGCCGGTATAGAACCTTTGATTGGATTGAAAGCATCCTGACCTTCGACTGAAGATATTACTTTCAGCCATCTGATTGCATTGCTCCTGTTGGGAGCGTTTTTCGGAAGTCCAAAGGTGTCACTTACTATCATGAAAGATCCTCTGGTGCTTGGCAATGCCATCCAGCCAAAGTTTTCTTCGGGTTTCCAGCCAAGGGTCTTCAGATATCCTTCAGCCCAGTCACCCATAACATTGAATGCAGCTTGTTTTTCGTAAAGGAGTCTTGTTGCATCCTGCCATGCAAGAGCTGAATGATCCTCGTTTACATAGTTCATGAGTTCTTTGAATACTTCAAGTGCCTTTTTAACACCCTCGTTTTCAAAGGACACTCTTCCATCCCATAGTCCATTGTACTGGTATGGACCAAGTAAACCAAGAAGAACGCTTTCAAATAAATGTGTTGCTGTCCATTTGTTCTTGTCACCTAAAGAAAGTGGAATGTATCCTGCATCTTCGATTTTCTTCAAAGCATCTATAAACTCAGGCCAAGTTGTAGGTATGGTTTCTATTCCGACGTCTTCTATTATTTCCTTACTGTAGAACATAACGTTGCCCCTGTGAATATTTACTGGAACTGAATACACTTCACCTTCATAACTACAAATGTCAAGAACGTCTTTAGGGAATTTGTCCATTATTCCCCATTCTTTAAGGAACGGAGTTATAGGTTCCATCAGTCCAGTCACAACATAGGTGTCATTGAGTTCTGCTCCAGCATGTACCTGGAATGAATCAGGCGGATTTCCTCCAAGCATTCTTGTTTTTAATACAGCTTTAGCGTTGGTTCCTGCTCCACCAGCTACTGTTGCATTAATAATTTCTACATCAGGATAATTTTCGTGAAAAACATCATAAAGAGCAAATAAGGCGTCTTCCTCACCTCCAGCTGTCCACCAGCTGAATATCTCAAGTTTACCTGAAGCAGATAAAACCATCAGACCTGCTAATAAAAATACAGATAACACGAGAAGTTTCTTCATGTAAACTCACCCCTTTCTTTAGATTCTCCCCGCTCGGGAGTCCAATAATCATTATACAATCTTTTTGTTTTTTGACAAAAAACTTTAGTTTTAATTACAAGGAATGAACTCTTTATTGGAGAAAATCTATTTGATTATCTTCTATTATTTCATTTAGTAAGTTAGAAACATTTTCTGCACAGGGTCCTAGTGGATGTATTAATAATGCCTGTACGGCATATTTTTTTGATTGCTCAAGGTAAGCACGTATGGTAAGTCTTTCAAAATGTTTTATATTAGTAACCCAAGATAATGGAAAATCTTTTCCTTCACCTTGTAAAACAGAAGCAAATTTTCCATTTTGGAACTTTGTGGGTACTTCCATAATATAGTCTGAAGGTAGATTGCTAATTGAACCGTTGTTCGGGAGATTGACGATGTGTGTTTTGCCATCTTTCAGTACAAGTGTTTTAATAAGGTATGCCGAAGCCTGAGAATACCTTGCCCCACCTCTTTGAGAAAGCAATACAGGGAGTTGTGATGATTTTGACTTTTCATATTTCTTAAAAAGCTCTTCTTCAATTTTCATTACCTGTTTTGCGCGTGGTTCTTCGTTTTTTATTTTTCTGTACATAGTTTCTGTCATAAGATAATATCGCATGTAAGGATTCATGAGTAAACCTATGGCGTCTACAAGCCATGAAGGAAAACCAGCCCCCTTTATATTGGGCATATCCTGAGAGTATTTCTTTAAAACAATTTCAGTTATGTCTGTATTGTTTTTAAGCACTTTTTCAGTGAAGCTCAAGTGATTTAGACCATAGTACTTTAAGGTGTAACGATCCGTGGTATCACCAAATTTCTCAGAGAGTTCGTTGAGTAGATTTATTGGAACATTACATAATCCAATAAAATTATCAAAACCAAGGTAGTTATATGCAAACTCTGTGATATGACCTGATGGATTGGTAAAATTGACAACAGTGGCATCAGGAGATATTTTACGGATCTTACTTATATAATCTTCAATAACCGGGAAAGCTCTTAAAGCTGCAGCAAAACCTCCAACACCTGTCGTTTCCTGACCGATTAAACCGTATTTCAAAGGTATTGTTTCATCTTTTAATCTTCCCTTTAACATGCCAGGACGAAATTGAAAAATAATGAAATCACTATCTTTTATCGCATCTTCGAATGAGAAACCGGATTTGAAAGTTAAATTTGTTTTTGCGTCATCTCGCATTCTTTCTACAAATTTACTTATTATATCCAGCCTTTTTCCGGATTTTTCTATATCGTGCAAATACACCTCTTCTAGTTCAATGGAATCAGAAATATCAAAAAGGCCCTTCATTAATTCAGGTGTATAGGAGCTTCCACCACCAATAACTGCAATTTTCATAAACCTGACGTATATTGAAGAATATACGTCTTCACCTCCTTAATTGAAGGTTTCCTGCGTTAACCGTTTAAGCATATACAGGTGAATTATTTTATTTTGATTAGTTCACATTTTTTGTAAGACCTTTTCAGTTTTGAAACAAGAACATTCTCTAGGGGTTGTAGTTTTTCAATTGCTATCATGAGTGCACCCACAACAGGATCACAATCTGGTACGACAATGTTTAGATTTTTTGGTAATAGACTGTTTAGGATTTTGTAGAAATACTCTTCTGCGTTCTTGAAAAAATGTCCATCTAGAATAAGTGGGATATTATCTGAAAGTCCAGCCATTGAGGTGAGTACTCTTGATTCAATCTCAATTTCTTCTGTAATTTCAAGAAGTAATTTAAGAGCAACAGCGTCGTATTCTTTTCCAGCTTTGAATAGAACCTCTATGAGAATTGGAACATAATCAACTTTGGAATAACTGTCAGGATAATCCATCTTCATCAGGCTTTCAGCGGGCATCTCGATTTTCTTTTCAAGGAACTCTACCATTTTTGTTGGCTGTCCTCTACCATCCTTTGCCCGAATAATTAATGATATTACCCTGGATGCTATATATTCGGAACCCAGTCTGTCTCCAAAATTACTTGACAATCCACCCAGTCTAAATATTTTCTCTCCATTTCCAGCAAAAGCCACTGTTCCAGTACCACAGGTTATGAGAATGCCTTTGTCATCAATTGCTGATGCCTTTAACGAAATCCTGCCATCGTTTTCGAAATCGTAGTTATTTAATGGAAGTTTGTTTAATATCGTTATTATTACTTTTTCATCATCTTTGCTATCGGCACCTGCCACGCCAAAGAATGAATAATCTATATCTTCAGCATTGAGTTTTGTTACTTCGAAACATTTGTTAATTATTTTTTTGAGTTCCTT
>JASMTM010000171.1:0-5177 GCA_041694295.1 Petrotogales bacterium | reverse complement strand
CCTTTAAGCCTGGATCTTCAATTATCAGTTCACCCGGGATATCATCTCCATGATTATCTATGAAATTGCTCCACAAAAGATTACCGGAAAGGTCATATTTGCTAACAATCAGATCATGAGTACCTTTATAAGGAGAGGCAATTTGGCCCAGAACATAAAAACCGTCATCTACAATTTCGCAATCAGTAAAAACCCCTGCAATTTCAAGAGCAATGTCAACCCATTGCCCATTGTTATTTTTAATGGATACTGCTGGAACATAAATATCTCCGACCCGTTTTTTCCCGGCGACAATCAGGAAATCGTTTAAATAATCTGAAGAATAAGCGGTAATCTTTGCGAAATGCTTATCAACGATTTGTAATTTTTTATCTAAATTAAGAATTTTCGTTTTTTGATCGCTAGTGCCATAAACGAGAAATCCACTATCGATTTTTTTGATTCCTTGTACTGTTGAAAAATATTCTTTGTCTATTAGGCTAGTAGTGTCTTTTGTAAGATTATAAATACCTACTCTGTAGCCATCCTCATCAAAAATATGTCCGATCAAATTACTTCCATCAATTAAATGTGCATAAAAATCATTCCACAAAATATTTTTCTCATCTACGATTGTTCCGTTGCTTTCTACAATCAGCATTTGAGCTCTGTATTTGCCTTCAATGATTTCATTGCTTATTAAATTAAAGCAATTATTAGAAAAATTTACATCCGCGAATGAACCTGTAATATTGTCTTCAAAAATGTGTATGAATTCCTTTGGAACATGGAATTTCCATTCGGGTCCCGTAAAACTTTTTTCGTAAACCTTTGAAACAACAGACCATTTTATATCGTCTCCAGGATTAACTTCTATACTAACAGACTTTGATTTCAGATCTTCAAATATTTTTTCCTGGGTATCATTTATTATCAGCTTAATTGTAAATGTTACGGTTTTTTGATAAGGATTATGGCAATCCCACGAAAGATTGACCTCTTTGTTCAAGGGTACAATTAGAGAATTGTCTTGTGGATAGGGTTCAAAGGGAACGTAACTGTCCTGTGAAAATGAGATAGTAAGCCCTATAAACGACAAAAAACATAACAGTAGAACGTTTTTCATAGTTTCCACCACCCTAAATAAGTCTTCTAACCTTCTCAAACTCGCTGGTGGTAATCATGTCTCTTTGATACAGTTCTTTAAGCACTTTGTAAGCGAGATCGTAGTCATTCAAATTGCTCAATTCGCTTCTGAGCTGAGCAATACGTAAATTTCTCTCATCACTTTCCTCATTGCTTAAAGTATTTAGCACAGTTGCATATTTATTGAAGATATCTCTTGCTACTGTTTGTGGAGATTTTTCACGTACCCTGGTTGTAGGGCGGTGCCTTCTGAAATTCGAGTAACCAGGACCGATAAACCAACCCAAAGCAATTCCACATAATAAGCCACCTATATGAGCTGAGTTGCTTATATTCTGAGCAGTAAATCCGAAAATAAGATTAATGATAATTATTGGTAAAAGTGAAATACCTGTTACTGATTGTAGAATAGTTGGCGTATCCTTTCTGAAACCGAGAATAAAGAGGACACCAACGAGTCCAAAGATGGCACTACTTGATCCGATAGTCGGTACAGTTGGTGGTGAAAAAAAGGCAGCTGAAAGATTTCCGACTAACCCTGTTCCGAAGTAAAAAATTAGGAATTTCTTTTGCCCATAAACACCTTCAACAAGACGACCTAACTGATAAAGAGCAAACATATTAAAAGCAATATGCAAAAAACTACCATGTAAAAATAAAGCAGATATTGGCGTGTATACCAGTCCTCGATTCAATGCCCAACGACTGATTCCACCATAGTAATAAATAATAGTTTGCATATCACCCCTACCAATGGTTACGATTGCTGTAAAGAGATAAATAGAAATATTTATTATAAGTAAGACGATAGTTACTGATTGCACTCTTCTCAAAAAATCACCACTTTCTATGCCAGTAATCTATTTAACTTGCGATATTCGTTTTCACTCAGAACATTTTTTTCCAGAAGTTGTTTAATTATCTCATGTGCTTTGCTGGATTGTAACTCACCCAGATCTTTAAAGAGGGAGGCGATGATCTCTTTTCGCTTTTTATCATCTTCGACTTCATTCAGTAATTCGGTGTATTTGTTCTCGAGCTTATCGGTTAGAATCTCCTTTTGTTTTTTCTCTTCTTCAAATTCCCTTGCCTTTTCTACGGATCTCTTTTTCATCGTGCTAACCTGTTCTTCCATTTTTGCGTGTATCAATTGAACAGCCATGATACGATATCTTATATACCAGCTGAACAGTCCGTAAGTTAGCAATGTAAAAATAACTACAAACCATACAGATATTCTGTTTTTTATCAATAATGGAACCTGTCCTTTTTTACTTTCCAGAGCCTGCATTTTGGCTTCATCATTGTATATTACTTCAATCAATTTATAGAAAAGGATGAAACTGATCACACTTGCTGCAACAAATATTAAAGAGAGCGCTGGATAATAGGAATCACTCAGCAGACTCATTATCTCTTCAGGATTTATGTCACCTTCAAATGGTTCAATATTATCAAGGATTATTTTCATTGAGTAAAGCCCGGTAACGTTCATAGTAACATAAAATATTGAGTAAAAAATTGCATATTTTACGCTATTACTCTTTAATTTATACTTCAAATCGTCTTCGTTTTTGAATAACCCCTTCTTCTCGAGTCTTTTATAATGTTGATCTCTGTTCCACGCCAAAGCATACCAGATATAAAGACTTATAAGCATGCCAATAACAGAAAATACCAGGGCGGTGAACCCTTCTCCAAAAAAGAGAGGCAGATATGTACAAATTGCCCCTGTAAAAAAGAGAATTAATCCTATTCTTATCAAAACTATTCCTCCTGTTTCTCTGTTGCAAAGTCTGAAAAATCAATGGCTATTGTTTTGAAATTATCATACAATACCTTTCCTGGTGGGAACCCTTTTGGTTTTCTAACGTATTTTACCAGGGTATAATCAATCTCCACTTTATTATCATATCGTCCTCTGGAATTAGAAGCTGCAAGATATGCACCGTAATCCAGAGCTACTTTTGGTGGCTTTTTGCCAGCCCTTTTAAGTATAACATGTGCACCAGGGATGTTTCTTGCGTGAAACCAAATATCATCTTTTGCGGCATTACGCGTTATCTCATCATTTTGAATATTATTCCTGCCTACCAGATACTTGAAACCATGTTTTTCGTATACCTTTGGCCCAGATACAGGTTCAACTTTTGATTTTATTCTTTTTTTCTTTTTTAGTAAACCTATTTTTTCCAGTTCATCCTTTATAGAATCCAGCTCGTCCCTACTTTCACAAAATTTCACAGTTTCAAGCAAATCCTCAAAATATTCAAGTTGCTTATTTATATGACTTATTCTCTTTTTCAAATGTTTTGATTTTCTTTTGGCTTTTTCGTAGTACTTGAAAAATAGTTGAGCATTTTCTGTTGGAGTTTTTGTCGGGTCGAGATTAATTTTTCGATTTTTGCTATTGTACCAGTCAAAAACTTCTACCTGTTCTGTTTTTTTGGAAAGCTTGTATAGATTTGAAGTAAGTAGTTCTCCAAGTTTTTTATAATCCTCGTAATCTTTTACAGTTTCATATTCATTTCTAAGTTTACTCAAAAGCTTATCGAGTTTGTTGTATTCCTTATGTATTAGCGATTTATATCGGTTTAAGACATCGTCAAACTCTCTTTTTCGTCTCTTTGCTTCAGCAAATCTGAGCACGGCTTCCGAAGCTCCGATCTTTTTGGCGTTATTATTTTGTGCCGGAAATATATCAATGTAATTTTCATTTTCTGTGGGAATGTAATATACATAAGGTTCGTCTAATTCCTTGATCACTGCACGAAACGAATTCCAAAATCCCTTCAAAAAATCAGGATTGTTTAAATCTATGGATTTTCCTTGATATCCTAAATAACGCTGGAAACGTTTTGGAGAAAAGCCCTGTAATCTTTTCGAAAGGTCTATTGCAGGATTTTCACTGGAAGAAACTATTTTAGTAAATTCATCATATGTGAATTTTTTGGGGTGTATACCAGAAGAATCTGGCGGTTTATAATTTGCTCCGGGAATCTGGGTTCTTTTCCTGGTAACCCTTTTATTAAGCAAATTGATAATTTTCATATTGTGGTCTGTAATAAAAATATTAGAATTAGGTCCCATAATTTCTGTAATCAGATTGAAGGACACAGTTTCACCAAAAGTATTTTTTTGAGTGAATTCCAATAAAAAAATTCTGTCTAGTTCAAATTGTTTTACATTTGTAAGTTTTGAAGCTCTTAATTTATCCCTTAAAAACCGCACAAAAGGTGTAATTTTTGTTTCTTCAGTAACTATTTTTTCTCTTACGGCAATAAAGGTAATATCGGGTCGCAACGAAATTTGAAGTACTTTGTGTCCGAATTTAAAATAAAAATTCGCTTTTCCCGATTGATATATTTGTCTGAGGAGTGTCTCATTTTGATTTCTAAATTCAATTAGTACCTTGTGAAGTAATATACCGTCGAAAATCAATTGGTTTAATCAACTCCTTCTACAAATGTATATGAGTTTTGAACATGTTCAGGAAACAGTTCGTATATCGCACTGCCTGATCCAGTCATCCTCTTGATTATACTTTTACTACTATTTAGCGATCTGAAATGTCTAAAAATACTGGACTTATTTATGAAGACTACATCTTCAAAATCGTTTCTTGATAATTTTTTTACTGTTTCGTAATCATTGCATTTAAAGGCTTTCCATAATTTTTTGACTTCATCATATGCCTGAGAATTGGACCGATAAGATACTCCACTATCGTCAAACATACTGTACGCTTCTGAAGTACTTACTGTACTATCAGGAAAGTGTAGTTTCACACAATAATCATTGAGATTTCCGGGGAACTCAAGAAGTTCGCCCCTTCCCCTTCCAATGGCCGTACCACCTTTAAGAAAAAAGGGGACATCGCTTCCAAGTTTTGTTGCGATTCGTTTAATTTCTTTATATGGTAGATTTAGGTTTCTCCCCAATTGCTTGAGTAATGTAGCTGCGTTGCTGCTACCTCCTCCAAGTCCAGCTTTAGAGGGTATGTTTTTCTCTAATAATATGGATACCTTAAGTATTTGCGAAGTAGCTTTTTC
>JASMTM010000170.1:0-18808 GCA_041694295.1 Petrotogales bacterium | reverse complement strand
TTTATTCTATATGTTTGTGTTTATGGTTCGATTGTGTTACTAATAAGTTTGATCATTGAAAAGCTGTCATCTCGTGAAAAAGCTAAAGATTACCTTGGAAAGGAAGTAGGGCGCTTTGGCAAAGCAGCATTTTTACTTGCATTTAGCAAAGTAACCGCAATTGGAAAAGAAAATGTTCCTGAAAAAGGACCAGCTGTTATTGTGTCGAATCACCAAAGTGCCTTTGATATTCCGCTGATGGTAGGTTTTGTTAAGGGTAGAATTTCTTTCATAGCCAAGAAAGAAATAGGAAAAATACCTTTTTTGAAATGGTTTGTAGTAAGACTGGACGGAATTTTAATAGAACGTGGTAATAAGATTCAGACTGCTTCATCCATGAGAAAGATTTTGCGAGTATTGAAGAATGGCGGTATAATAATGCTTTTCCCGGAAGGTACAAGAGACAGCACAGGGGCAATGGGAGATTTTAAGGAAGGAAGTCCTGCAATACCTTACAAACTAAACGTACCTGTATTACCTGTCGCTATTGATGGAACTCGAAACATGATGAAAAAAGGAAGCCTGCTAATAAGACCATCTAAAATTAATATAATGATATTAGAACCACTATATCCAAAAGAATTTACCGACGAAGAGCAGTTAAGAAAAAGAACAGAAGAACTTATTGGTAATGCCTTAATCACAATAAAAAGCGACGAAGGGAGTGATCTATATGTTAAAAGTTAGAATTAGAGGTCTTGCTATTGATCAGACAAATACACCCGTAGTCATATTGGAAACAGAAAAATCTGATAAAGGTTTTGGGATATGGATAGGACGTTTCGAAGCTGAATCACTCGCTATAGCGGTAAGCGGTAAAGAATTCCCCAGACCGTTAACATATGATTTGTTGTTAAATTGCTTAACCTCGCTGGGCGCAACTATTGAGAAGGCAATAATTCATTCAATAGAGGATGATGTATATCACGCATCTCTTTATCTAACCAAGGAAAATGGCGAAACCATTACAATTGATGCAAGACCTTCAGATTGTCTTGTGCTTGCAGTGAAATCCAGTTTCCCTATCTATGTTGAAGAAGAAGTTTTTGAACAAAGTGCCATAGACCTTCAAAAACTTGGAGAAGACTACCCGGAACATACCACAAAAAAAGGAAATAATGAAGAATTTAAGCAGTTCATTGAAAACATTCAGGTAGAAGACTTCAAACGCTATCTTCGTAGAAAAGATGATGATTCCGATGAAGACAAAACTTGATAAATTTGCTAATTACTTCCATAAAAAACTAAAAGATTATTTTGACAGTAAAGACATGCCTCTTGAATTCAAAAAAACAATAGAGTACACCCCCCTCGCGGGTGGAAAAAGACTTAGACCGTACCTGATTCACTTGTTTTCGGAAGAGTTAGAAATTGAACAACATACAATTTTGCCTCTAGAGTTAGCGGTAGAGATATTCCACAGCGCCAGCTTGATACATGATGATTTGCCAGCGATAGATAACGACAAACTTAGACGTGGAAAACCTTCACTTCACACTGTTTATGGTGAAGGTGAAGCATTACTTGCCGGAGATTACCTGATGCTTCACGCAAATCATTTAATTAACTCATTGGATGCAGATCCTGATCGAATCATAGAACTAAATAAATCGTGGAATAAAACAGCAGAAAATGTAGTATTGGGCGAATATATTGATATACGATATGAAAATTACGATAAATACATTCTTGATGAAATACACAAACTTAAAACAGGGGCCCTTTTTGGATTTTGCTTTTCTTCACCTTTCATTTTTAGGGGAATGTTCGACAAGGCAAAACAATATGGAGAAATAGGTAATAATTTTGGTATTTGCTTTCAAATAATGGACGACATCAAAGATGTTACGGGAACCAGCAAAATACTTGGTAAAACGCCAGGTAAAGATCTAAAGTTAAACAAACCTACTATTCTGGATCGTCTATCGCTATCGGAAGCCATAGAATACAGTAATGATCTTTTTAAAGAAACAGTTCAACAAATAGAATATGAGCCTATAAGAGAAGTTCTCAGCGAGCTAAAAGAGATTATTGAAAAATCATGAAAAGAGATATTTTATGGGTGAATTCAGGTATTTTAAAAGACTTATAACATCAGGGAACCTGTTTTGTGGGAGAAGCTTCATCGATCTTTCAATTGCTTTTTTCAATTTCTTTGAAATCGGAGGAAACCTCATTTTTTCACCCTTAAGTCTGCTTGTAGCAGGTAAAGGATCCTGACCTGTAACCATAAAATAAATAATCGCACCCATAGAATAAATGTCTGACTGAACTGTAAGCATCATTTCCTGGGTGAAACGTTCGGGTGCAGAATAATGTCTGGAGACTATATTGCCTATAGACCCTCTATAAAGCGAGCCAATTGACGAAGCTGCTCCAAAATCCGTTATTTTGACAGACTTTTCTTTATCAGTAATCAGGATATTGGATGGTTTCAAATCTCCGTGAAGTATTCCCTTACTATGAATTATCTGCAAGCCTTTACCTATTTCATCTATCAGTTCTTTAATCTCCAGGTTAGAAAGAAAACCCCGTTCATTAACATATTTTCTAAGTGTTCTACCCTGTATAAACTCCATCACGTAGTAGGCGGTTTTATTTTCTTTAAATGCACTTATTACCTTAACAATTCGTGGATCGTCAATTGAGGATATCAGTTCAGCTTCTTCAAGAAAATGTTCGATTTTTTCAAAAGTGTTATCCCATTCAGAACTAGATGGAAGCTCAACTGAAGAACTACGGCGAACAGCACCTGCTGGAAAAAATTCTTTTACAGCCACATATTCTCCGGTTTTCAAGTCTTCACAAAGGTAAGTTAATCCAAATCCCCCTCTACCTAAGGATACAAGTATCTTGTACCTGTCATTGAGCTTGATCCCATTTTCCAGAGCTCTGCGGATAGATATCCCTCCAAAATCGTCATAACAGCTGCTACTGTATTAATATATTATAGGAGAAACCATGAAAAAACCAAACGGACATTAGCTTAAAAACTTCAGCCATGTTTTCAGGCCATAATTGTTTTCAAAAAACCCGGTAATTAACCGGGTTTATACTATTTATTGAAATTTATAAAATCAGTTCTTGGTCGCTGATATGGCAGACAACGCCAATGATGCCAATTTTGAACGTGCTACGTCCGCTCTTGATACTATGACAATCGGTACTGTTGCTCCCAGAATTATCCCTGCAATCGTTCCGCCAGCAAGATAAATGGCTGATTTTCCAAGAATATTCCCCGAATGAATATCCGGCACTACAAGCAAATCTGCATTACCCGCTACTGAACCGGAAATTTTCTTTATCTTTGCTGCCATTTCACTTAATGCGTTATCCAGAGCAAGAGGTCCATCGATTTCACAATTTTTTAACTGTCTGCGTTGAGCCATCTTTGAAATAGCAGCAGCTTCCAGTGTTTCTGGCATACTTTCATTTACGACTTCTATAGCTGCAAGCAAGGCTACACGCGGATTTTCATAACCAATATTGTTCATGAAACTAACTGCGTTATTGATTATTGCTACTTTCTCGTTAATATCCGGTTTGATAACCATACCGCCATCTGAAACAAATATCAGTCGATCCACTGCTGGAACATCCAGAACTGCCAGATGGCTTAACAGCTCGCCTTTTCGTAATCCCCATTCCTTATTCAATACAGCTTTGAGCAGTATAGATGTTTTAACAAGCCCCTTCATCAAAATTTGTGCTTTATTATTTCTTATAGCTTTTACTCCTTTTTCAGCTGCTTCGACTGAATCAGAAGCATCGATTATCTCACAATCAAGTTCTACTTTTTCACATATCTGCGATGTTTTTTCTTTGTCTCCAACCAGTATTGGTTCAGCTATTCCCAAATCCTGTGCCTTTTTCAAAGCGCGGAGTCCCTCTTCATCTTCAGAACCAACCAAAGCCACCTTTTGAGTTCCCAATTTACTGGCATATTGAAGCATTTCATCAAAATTACAGAACATACAGAACTATACCCCCAATTTATTCAATATCATAAATAAACAGATTTCTTCCTTCCACAAGATCGTTCAGGTCAGTTATCAATATCACTTTTTCCGTACCGAAATCACTTTTACATCTAATGGTTATAGGTTTAATGTTCTCGGGAATATTAACCGCTAATTTTTCTAGCAACTTTTTATTTTCAAAATAAGATATTTCCTTCAGTCCACTACTGAAAAGATTGATTTCGCCAAAACGGGTTATTCTATCTCCTTCGTTGAAAAGTACGAGTCTACCGTCCGTCGTACCAAGCATAATGAATTCTTTTCCAAGAATTTTGTCTTTGAAGATCGAGATGTAGCGTTCTCCATCTACAGAATAACGGTCTCCATCTGTGAGGAAATACCAATATCCCCCATCAGAACTGCCATCGTGACCATCATCCACCACAATACGCCATCTATAAAGCGTGAAAGGTCTCAGAAAACTAAAGTGCATTGTTTCTGAATGTATTCCGGAAATCCTGAGCGACTCGCCGGAGAAAACATTTTCAAGTATCAAATCGTAGCTCAAATCGTCATTATCAAGATCATTTGCTCTCCAGCTAAAGGTGTCAAAGCTCATTCTTACCTTTGAACCATCTGCAGGCGAAAAGGCCCTTGGAGTTCCAGGCTTAGTATTGCCAACATAGAAAATGGTTTCATCACTTGCCGTTCCACCGAATCCATCAAATGTCTTAATTTCTACGTTATATTTCCTATTTCCCGGTACGAACGGTAATATAAGACTTTTTGTATTAACACTATCTGAGAATACTTGCTTCTCCGTACTGATATCACTTACTGTAATTAATTGGTCCAATTCATCACCATCATAATCAAAACTCTTCCAGTGGATTTTTACAAAGCCGGAATCCATAATTTCGGGTACCTGGACTCTGGTAACCGGAATATTATTTTTCGTTTCAAAGTATTTACTGTTTCTGTTGATTCCACCAAATCCATCTTCTGCATATACAACAACTTCATATTTACTGTGCCCTTTGAGGTTAGAAAATACTGTCATTTCTTCTTCAAGATTTTCTTTAATGGTAACCCTTTCTTCTGCAATATTCTTTAATTCAACAGTATAGGTTAAACCGTCACCATCGGGATCATACCCAATCCACTTAACACTTACAGAGGAGGAAACATTGTTCGTCGCTTCACTGGAAATTTCAATATTTTCCACTGATGGGATTCCATTTCTCGTAGTGAAAGTAGCTGTTTCACTATCAGAACCACCAAAATTATCCCTCGCAATCACTTTCCAGTGGTACAGACTGTGTCCTTTTAACCTTTCTTCATTACTCAGTTCATAAGTGCTATTATTTGTGCTTGCGAAAGGAACTTCAGGTTCTTTTACATCATCTTTCCAGATGTATAGTTGATATTTTAAAGTATCACCATCAGGATCCTCAGCTTTCCACACAAACTCTGGTACAGATGTTATTTTTTCTGCCCTGGGTTTAGGATTTATCAAGCTCACAATCGATGGAGGAGCATTTTCTGTTTCAAACACAATAGAAATTGTTGTTTCTCCATCAAAGTTATCTCGAGCTATAAGTGTTACTTTATATTGCGTGTGACCTTTTAACATCCTCTTGACCGAAAATGCTGTGTCATTTATTAAATCACTCTCAACTACGATTTCATTTGTGGAAGTGTTTACAACAGCAAGTTTATAAGAAATGTCATCACCATCAGGATCCTCTGCCATCCATGAAAATACAGGATATCTGGTAATGCCTTTCAAACTCTCTGATGTAACATCCCTACCTTTTGTATCAACGATTTTGAACTCTTTTATTTCAGGATCACGATTTGGGGTTTTTATTTCTTTTTCAACACTTGAACACTTGGCGTATTTTTCTGTTGCGCTGAAAACATCAGTTGCCCATACTTGAACTAAATAATTACGGTGACCTGTTAAATTCTCACTATTTATGGTAATTACCTGTTTTTCAGTTTTCGTCTCATATATTACTTTCTCTCCATCAAATAATTTCACTCCGTACTGCAATACATCACCATCAACATCATTTGAATCAATAGATACTAAGGGATTTATACCCTCAAAGGTTATTGAGCAATCAATTTCAGGTCTATTGTTAAGCGTTACAAAATCTTTGAAATCGGTACTAAACAATGCATTGTAGTTATCTCTTGCAATAACTCGCCAGTAGTATTCTTCATGAGGTTCAAGATCTGTTACTGTATAGTTTGTTTCATCAGTAGTGTAACTCTTGTAAAGCTTGCCCTTACCCAATTCTCCCTTGTATATTTCTATCTCACTAATAACTTCGTCGCCATCAAAATCAAAAACATCCCAGACAAATTTGGCTTCATTATAATCAACAAAACCTTCTTCATCCTTTACTACACTGTAAAAGAGTACTTCAGGTGGAGAGTTAGGCGTTTCAATTAAACTCGAAACCTTGGACGATCTTGAATCATATACTGCTGGAGGATTATCATGCACCTCAACAAATACTTCATATTCCGAGTGACCCTTTAGGCCCATGAAAACAATCTGGAATTTTTGCTTCATCTGTTGCTGACTTTTTTGGATCTTAGGTGTTCTTCTTACATCATCACCTTTCAGTTGTCCACTTACTATAACTTCATCTCCATCGGGATCGATTATTTCAAGATTTACAGTCAATACGTAGCCAGTTTCACCTTTCTCTATAGAGTGCTCGAAAACCTCTATTAGTGGACTTCTATTCAACAATGGCAGTTCTTTTATTTCAGCTGTCTTACCATTATATTCATCCGTTACTTCCAGCTCAAAGATATAAATTCCTCTTTCAGGTAATTCAACGGTAAATTGTTTTTTGTCCAACTCATAATCTTCTATAAGGGTGCCATCTTGTTTTTTAACGTACAAAGTAGCAATTAACTCGTCCCCATCTCTGTCGGAGTAATCAGTTATGACACTTACGATCTGTCCTTCCTTTGCAAATTCTGCTTCAAGCTTAAAAATATCAATCGAAGGTGGGGTGTTAATCTGTTCAATTGTTGTCGTTTTGCTACTTATTCCTCCGTATTCATCTAGCGCCTCAATTGTTATGTCATATGTCCTATTCCCTTTTAGTTCAGGCATTCTTTCAGGTTCAATAAATGTTTTATTGGTATCCAAACTGAGGTATTTATCTCCACGTCTGGTTATAGTAACTCTATACGACAGTTCATCACCATCACGGTCCGAGCATTTCCACGATATACCATCTTTTAGATCATAGGGCTCTTCCGTATTTTCTGGTTTAACGATTTCCGGGGTTTCCGGTGTACGGTTCATTGTCTTGAACGATGCTGTATTGGTTGATGCCAATCCATGTTCGTCAACAATCTTTATTTCAAGTAAATATTCATTGTGCCCCAGTATTTCTTCAGGAGGCAAAATAAAACTTGGTTCGTATTCAGTGAGTACCAGTTCACCATTCAAATATACTTCATACGTTAACTCTGCAGTTTTAACATCTGTCGGTTTTAACTCAGCCACAACATCATCTGGATTTACAGTAGTACCTTTATCAGGCATTATTATTTCAACGCTTGGAGCTACAAGAGATGTAATGAATTCTTTTGATTTTGTATCCGATCTTGCACCAAGACTATCTGTAGCAGTGATTTCACATCTATAAATCTTATTTTCATCCAGATCCAAACCATGTTCACTGAATTTGAAAGAATTAGTATCTGGATCGATTAATTCATTGAATAAGATCTTTTCTCCTTCTCTAACAGTAATTTTCTGTTGAATAATTCTATCTCCATCTGGATCTGTTGTTTCCCATGTAATTCTCCCCGTTAAAGGATTTACAGCTTCGCCTTCTTCAGGTGATACAAATTCTACATAAGGTTTCCTGTTTTCTGTTTTAAAACTCCAAACTGGACTTGGGAACAGTTCTTCCCTGCCATTGCTCTTCAAAAGAACAATATACCAGTTATACTCGGTATGCGGTTTTAAATTCTTCACAGTGATTTGTTTATTTGAAGTTAATAATTCGGTAGGTCTCTCCGGATTTTCTTTTTCTGACAAAACTACTTTAAACCTAAAATTTTCTAGCAGCAGATCTTTAACATCCCAGTTCAATACATATGTTGTAGCAGGTTCATCACCGGGTCTGCTGTTTCCTATCCAGGAATATTCTCCAGTAATTCTCAGTACATTACTGTAAACTCTATCATGACCATCATCTGCAAACGCCCTAATATAATAGTCTCTACCTATTGGAATACCAACCTGGAAATTATCATCGATCTTCCTCTTACCTGTTCGAGGCTCCATTAAATCAAAATCAGAGAAATCAGGATATATTGATTTTTCTATTCCATACTCTACTTCATCACCATCTCTTTCTTCAATAGAAACATTTACTGTGATTTCACGTTCTTTTGTAACAATCGTTCCCGCTGGCTCCATATCAATATCAGGAAGATCATTTTCTACTGTCACTTCCCAGTACATTGTTTCACCACTGCTGTCCAAATTGCTCAATCTTCCTTTATCCGTTATAACATCTACAGTCCATAGGTAGTTACCAAAATCCTCAAGATTTACTTTTGTGCTTTGTTCGTTCAATTCACGAATAGTATTTAATGGCCCCTTCAGTTTGAATATGTACTGATTTACATTTACTTCTTTTTCAAGTTTCCAGGAGAACTCAGTAAAACCTCTCGTAATTGTTCCGGTAGGAGATGGTTCGATAACGGGATATGAATATGGTACATAAAAAACTCTTTCAGTCTCATCGATATTAACCTGCATGCCATCAATAGAAAAAACATCCACTATTACCCGGAACTCTTTATTCTCTGGAAGTTCCTGTTCAAAATAATTGTCTTTCGTGTATTCCTCATCTACTACTCCTGGGATCTTTACAACATATTCGGGGTTATATTTATCATAGGCTGTCCATTCTATTCTTACAGGATTTTGTGGTTTTATATTGGTGATTTTTAGTTCTGGAAGTGTTTCCAGTGTTTTAAAGACAAACTCATGGGTCCTTGTCTGATCAACGGTGATACTCCACAGATACTCTTTAAATGGACTCAAATGAAGGCTAATATTGTTAGAAGCGGTAGTAAAGGATTGAGGTTTTTTCCCTACCTCTGAATATTTTACTGTGTATACAGGATGTTTTATTGTGGGATAAACATATCTCCACATAAGGGTGATTGACTTTTTATCTTCAAGAAATACGACACTTCTGTTTTTTGGAGATACAACAAGTTCGGGAAGTTTTTGAATTTCAACTTTCATTGATTTAAAAGCTTTGACAAAATCATCAATTCTCATATGTTTTTCCAGCATGGGTTCAAAAAGATTTACCAGTTCTTCTGGCTCTTTCATTAGTTCTTGTATAAGTGTGCCTTTATCTCTCACAATTAATCTATTTATCTTTGAAGTTTTGAAAGTACTATTTATGTTTATTAAATTCTCTTTTCTCGTGTCCTGAAATTGAGGATTAATCTCTTTATAAATGCTTTTTATTTCATAATAGACGAGTTCAATTTCATTCATGGCTTTGATAGCTTTCAAGGAACCAGTTTTATTTGTTTCGCTAACAAATGTTCTGTGATTTTTTGTTAATACATTTTCTAACATCTTAATTCTTTCCAAAAGAATATTGGCAGTATCATACAGGGCAAGTTCCCAGTAATCTTCTTCACGTGTATATGCGTAATCAATAAGGCTTTGAACCGTATCGTAGTTTATTCTGTTCAAATATCTGAAGGCTTTGTCAGCCAGTGATTCTCTTGAACCGTAAGTAAGTGGTCTAATAGCTGTAACCAGTGAATCAACCATATCCACCGAACTGTTATACAGGGTTGTAATCTCTGAAGGGTCAGGAATATTACCTATTAACACTGAATAAAGCAGTGTGAGATTTTGTTCGTCTTTGACAACAAAACCGCCTGAGTTTATCAACAATGGATAACTCTTATTATCTGCCCTAATGAGAATCAGGCGAAAAAGTTCTTCATCCGTTAATCCGTTCAATTCATCTTTTTCAACACTCAGACCATAAGATTTGACTAAATTATAAGGTTCCATACTTAATATTGAATTTAGCAATTCTGATGAACCCAGACTCCAATCAGTTGTTTCATCATAATTCAATAACAGAGGATCTATATCGAGATAATCCCATCCAAAAGCAAATGATAATGGTATGACAAGAATGACTAAATATAGGAACACTTTTTTCATAATCGTCCCCCCCAGTTGGCTACTTTAAAAGCTTATACAATGAGATTTTATCACAGTTTGGCATAAAGACACAAAGAAACTGTACTGCAAAATAAAAATGATATGATTTTTGTAATACGGAGGTGCAGCTCATGAATTGCTTATATCTTAATAAACGACTTGAAATTGCAAAGTATATTGCAACAAGCGCAGGGGACTCCATACTGAAAAATTACGATAAAAAACGCATAGTCGACACAAAAAGCAATGAATCAGATTTTGTAACACAATTTGATGTAAATGTTCAGAGAGATATCATACAGGGTATTAAAGAATCCTTTCCCGGTGATTTCTTCGTTGCAGAAGAAGAGGGAATGGATAGTAAATCCTTTAAGGGTAATGTCTGGATAATTGATCCCATTGATGGTACATTGAATTTCGTTCACAAATTACCATTATTTTGCGTGTCAATTGCCTTTTTCAAGGACAAAGAACCTTTAATAGGTGTAATTTACTGGCCCAGTACACGAATATTACTCCATGCATCAAAAAACAACGGAGCATTCCTCAATAATAAAAAAGTTAGCGTTTCCCGTACCAATCAGTTAAAAGATAGTCTTGTGACACTGGGAACTTCAAACAGGACAGCGATGGATCTGATGTCTGTTCTTCATGATAAAGTACAGCGAATACGTATGTTTGGAACTGCTGCATTGCAGGCTGCATTTGTTGGTGCTGGTTTTTCTGAAGCCTATATTGGAGTAGAAATGAACATATGGGATATTGCAGCCGCTTATGTGATAGTAAAAGAAGCTGGTGGAATTATTACAAACTGGCATGGTAAGGCAATCGACGCATTTGACACAAAAAAGATGATATTTTCAAATGCTTTCATTTATAATGAAATTTCAAAACTGATTAAAGATATAGATATTGGACCTGGATATTGAAGTTTATCTGTATGTCAACTCACATGCTTTCAGGGGCGTTGACACCTAACAGATTGAGGCCCTGCGCTATGGTTCTCTTTACCAGACTCGATAATTTTAAACGTATTGATGATACATCAGGACACTTCGGATCAACTACAACATGTTTGTTATAAAACGCATGATATGTTCCAGCAAGTTGCTCCAGATAAGAGGTTAGTCGATTTGTCTTGAAATCTGTGGTTATTTTTTTCAAAACATCTTTGAAGCCGGAAACTTGCCTTATTATTTTCTTCTCCTCTTCGTTAAACTCGTAATTGTCGGTGATAAAGGATTCAACCGAAAGATTCTCTCTTGCAGCTTTTTCGAAAATGCTGCTTATTCTGGCGTGAGCATACTGAATATAATAAACAGGATTTTCACTTGACTTCTTTTTGGCAAGTTCAATATCAAAATCCATATGTGTATCAGGATCAAACATGGCAAAGAAGTATCGTGCTGCATCAGTTCCGACAGTATCTAACAGCTCTTTTAAAGTAACAAATTCACCCTTCCTTGTAGACATCTTTACAATCTTATCTTCCTGTTTTATGTTGACATATTGGTGTATCACAATTCTTAAAAAATCCTCGGGTAATCCCAGCGCTTTCATGGCAGCGTTCATTCTTTTTATGTGCCCGCTGTGATCAGGTCCCCAAATGTCGCAAGCTATTTCATAACCTCTTTTATATTTATTAAAATGGTAGGCAATGTCGGTAAGAAAATACGTGTATGTTCCATCGGACCGGATTAACACTTTATCTTTTTCATCTTCCAAAGAAGATACCTTAAGCCATAAAGCACCATCCTTTTCATAAGTTAATCCCTTTTGTTTGAGCGTGCTCAATATTTTTTTCACTTCGTTGTTTTCTATAAGACTCTTTTCACTGAATGCTGAATCAAATCGTACCCTTAATTGAGACAAAGTCTTCTGTATCTCTTCCTGTATATTTTTTAAAGCAAACTTTGAGAAGATTCCTTCACTTTTTTCCGTCCATGGTTTTTTATATGCCTCACCATATTTTTCCAGAAAAATCCTTGCAATTTCAATCAGGTATTCTCCTTTATAACCATCTTCAGGTATTTCTTCGTCCTCGCCAACTAGTTGCATATAACGTGCCCATAGAGATTTTCCCAACAGTTTTATCTGTCTTCCTGCATCATTCATGTACATTTCTTTACTAACATCATAACCCTGACTTTCAAAGACAGTTGATAATACATCACCGAAAACAAGTTGACGACCATGTCCGATAGTAATAGGTCCTGTGGGGTTAGCGCTTCCAAATTCGAAAAGAATTTTTATTTTTCCTTCTTCTTTCCAAAATTCTGGTTTCTCAAGTAAGGTATTCAATGTATCGCTGTATAATTTATTATTTAATGTGAAATTGATAAATCCTGGCCCTGCTACGATACATTCCTTGATAAATGAAAAAGCTGAAATTTCGCTAGTGATTTCTTCAGCAATTTTTCTTGGACTTTTCTTTAGCTCCTTTGTCAGCAAAAAAGCCACATTAGTTGAAAAATCACCCATACCCTCAGGTGGAATTTCCACGGTAAAATCAGGTATGTTTTCTATATCGAAGCTATTTAATACGCTTTTTATGGCAGAATATACCTTTTTTCTTAGCATAATACACCTCCAACCATTATAAGAAAGCAAACTGGTTTATAAGTTCATAAAAAAGCTATCATTAGCTCTAGACAATTATAGACCTTGTTGAAAGAATTGATGACAGTCTGTATCATAATAAAAGTATACCAGTTAAAAGGAGGCGATAACATGGGTGTCAATCTACATGGTAAGAGCTTTTTAACTCTTCTTGATTTTAGTCCTGACGAGCTGAACTACCTTTTGGAAATTTCCAAACAGGTTAAAGCAGAAAAAAGAGCTGGAAACTTACCAATGCGTTTTGCAGGAAAATCACTAGCAATATTATTTGAAAAAAGATCAACAAGAACCAGAACTGCCTTCGAAACAGCTTTTGGAGAAGAAGGTGGTCATGCAGTATTTCTCTCAAGAGATGATATCCATCTTGGAGTAAAAGAAGACCTTGAAGATACCGCCAGAGTACTCGGTAGAATGTTTGATGCAATAGCTTTCAGAGGATTTAAACAGGAAACAGTCGAAGAACTTGCTAATTGGTCAGGTATCCCTGTATACAATGGTTTAACGGATCTATATCATCCAACTCAAATACTTGCTGATTTTATGACCATAGAAGAGTATTTTGGAACACTAAGAGGCAGAAAACTGGTGTTCCTGGGTGATGCTCGAAATAATGTTGCCAATTCTCTCTTTATTGGAGCTGCTAAACTGGGTTTACATTTTATATCTTGTGGTCCAAAAGATTTGTGGCCCTCAAAAAAATTGGTCGAAAAATGCGAAGACATAGCAAGAAAAGAAAAAAGTGGAGCAGTACTTGAACGAACAGACAATGTGAAAGAAGCTGTTGATGGTGCAGATGCCATTTACACTGATGTCTGGGCATCTATGGGAGAAGAAGAAAAACTGAAAGAGAGAATTGAACTTTTAAAACCTTATCAGGTAAATGAAGAAGTAATGAAAAGCACAGGTAGAAAAGATACCATTTTCCTGCACTGTCTCCCGGCTGTTAAAGGCAACGAGGTAACCCGTGAGGTCATCGAAGGACCACAATCCAGAGTTTTTGAAGAAGCTGAAAATCGTAAACATACAATAAAAGCAGTCATGATTGCTACACTGGTTTGAGGTGATTAATCTGTGAAAACTATCGTAATTGCAATTGGTGGAAACGCGTTGAATGCACCTGGTGAAAATCCAAGTGCTGAAGTTATGAAAAAGAACCTTAAGGGTACAGTAAAGCATCTCGCTGATTTGATTGATGAAGGTTATGATTTAGTAATAACACATGGCAATGGACCTCAGGTGGGCAATTTAATGGTACAACAGGATCACGCAAAGGACGTTTTACCACCCTATCCTCTTGATGTAAACGACGCAATGACCCAGGGATCAATTGGTTATCTGATCTCGCAAACTCTCTCAAATGAACTGAATTCAAGAGGAGTCAATGCAGATATCGCAACGCTGCTAACTCAGGTTGTTGTAGACAAAAATGACCCGGGTTTCGAAAATCCAACAAAGCCTGTAGGCCCTTTTTACGATGAAGATATTGCAAAAAAACTCAAAACTGAAAAAAGCTGGTCGATGAAAGAGGACGCAGGTAGAGGTTTTCGAAGAGTTGTTCCATCTCCAAAACCTCTTGACATAGTAGAAATCGATTCCATAAAAAAATTAATCGAAGCAGATACCATTCTGGTGGCAGCAGGTGGAGGTGGCATACCTGTAGTTAGAGGTTCAGACGGTTATCTCAAAGGAATAGAAGCGGTAATTGATAAAGATCGAGCCTCATCACTTCTTGCAAAATTAATTAATGCTGAAATGTTTATGATTTTAACTGCCGTTGATTACGCATACATTAACTTTGGAAAACCCGATCAAAAACCACTAAAGAAAATAAGTATAGAAGAAGCTGAAGAGTTGATGAGTGAAGGTCATTTTGCTAAAGGCAGTATGTATCCCAAGATCGAATCGGTGGTCGAATTTGTTAAAAAAACAAAAAAGAAAGCAATCATAACCTCATTACAAAAAGTAGATGATGCTGTTCATGAAAAATCTGGAACAATAGTATTACCCTAAGTAATTTTAACCCGGACATTATGTCCGGGTTTTTTGTTTCGTTTTTTTCGTGTTATAATCAAAATGAACGAATGATTAAAGGGAGTGATACCATGCGCGGAAAGGAAACTCGTGAAAGAATATTAGAAGCTGCAATCAAGGTTATCTCGGATGAAACAATAGAAGGGCTCAGTACGAGAAAAGTTTCTTCGGAGGCCAATGTTAATCTTGCTGCAATTCACTATCATCATAGATCAAAGGAAGGAATGCTGATTGATCTGGCGAGATATCTTATGATGAATTACATCACTCCTAAACTTGAATCCTGTATGGTGAACGGCAAAAAACCAAAGGAGCTTTTTGCAGATATTTATAGATCGATCGAATCATTATATGATGAAAATCCTGAGGTTTTGATTTCTTTTGTGTATCTGTGGCTGCATGGAAGAAAAAGCAGGCGCATAAAAGAAATCATACTGAATTCTAGAGAAGAATTAACAGAAAAACTCATAACCAAACTTACAAACCACATGTCACTTAAACGGGCCAAAAAAGTTTCAAGAAGATTCAATAATCAGTTATTTGGTTATATCCTGGACCTAACTGTTGTCGGAGAAAAGTTACCCGAAAAGGAAGTCAATGAACTGGCAGCTCGATTGGCATAATTCCAAACAGTAACAAATTGATTTTATGAAAAAATAAACAATTAAGACAACAGTGCATGAGTTAAGCAACTCACGCTTTTCTTTTATACGCTGTAGTATAGATATGTAGGTTTCATTAACTGTCCTGACTATATTAAATCTGGTAATATTTTATGTGACGAACTTTTAAGTTGATAATATAAAAGGTGGCTGCTAGTATGAGTAAAACATCAAAGTGGATTCTGGCATATTTCATCGTTTATGTAGCAACATTTTTTATCTTTCCAATGACTTCTCGTATACTTACGATGAGTTTTATTATCATGCTTCTCTCACTTGCACCAACGCATTTTGTTAAGAACAAGAAATGGCATGGATTGATAAGTGTAATAACACTTGTCATTATATTTGTAAGCCTTTCATATCTTATTGTTTCAGCAGTACCGGTTTTCTTGAACGGTGTACAAACATTTCAGGAGCAATTTAAAGAATTTTCAGCAGACGATATTTTAAAAAACTTTCCCAATTTACCAGACTGGATCAGAGAAGCAATCAAAACCTCTTTTGACAATCTTGGAGAATCATTTGGAAATTTCCTATTCGATACAGGCATGTATATAAGTAAAAATCTGCCTACCTGGATAACCTTCAGCGTTTTACTCGTCGTTGCAGCAGCCTTCTTGGTGGCTAGCGGCTACAGGATGAGAAGGAAAATTACTTTTCTTTTTCCTGGTTGTGATATAACAAAAGTTAGAAATTTTTACTCACTTCTATTTGGGGATTTACAAAGATATATAAGCGGTCAATTAATTATTGCAGTGATTGTTGGAAGTATAATAGGGTTTGGTGTTTTTTTCACAGGAATTCCTGGAGCAGTTTTTCTGGGACTCTTAGCAGGAGTAACCAATCTTATTCCCTTCCTCGGAGTCATCGTTTCTGCAATACCAACACTTATACTTGGCTTTACCAGCAAAGGGATTCCTGGAATAATTATTGCTGCAATTATTTTGATAATCGCCAATCAGACAGAAATGTGGTTTCTTTCTCCAAAGATCATGGAAGAAAGACTAAAGATTAACTGGTTTATAATACTAATAACGCTTCTGGCTTTCTCTGAATTGTTTGGAGCTTTCGGAATCGTTTTGGCTTTACCTTTCATAATTTTTGTGAGACGATTCTGGTTATTTTTTGTTACCAAGACCAAAAGAGGTGACTTGAGTGAGCATTTATGACAGGGACTGGTATAGAGAACAACATAAAGAGAAGAAGCCTTCGCCGGAAAAGAAGGCTCCTGCGAAACAATTTCTATACGGTTTTATTCTTGGAGTAGTTGTAACTGCAATCTTTTTCTTTCTTGTATTCTAAAATGTGTACACTATAAATGGTCTAATTTCGAAGAAGAAACTTTTAACAAAATATTGTGTAAAATAATCACCAAAGTAAAAATTCGTATCAATTCCAGCAGATAAAGAATTCCAGGAATAAGAACCTTTTATTGTTATTATATTTGCTGATGTAGTCTCCCCAACGGGACCTGTAAAATCATATAAACCCGGGTAGTCCTCCTCAGGATATAAATATTCATCGTCGATATCGTTATCCGGGTCATCCATATATAAATAAGGCGTTCTAAGATCTATTTCTCCCTGGGTAAAATGCTCATATATTGCTTTTAATGAAAAATTATCGTATATTGCATCGAAGAATATGGCAAATGCGTTTAAATCAGGTCCATATTTAAACCCAAGAGGATACTCGTTGGTGTCCCTGGCTCCGGGTAATTCAGATTTCGTTACGGTACGGTTTGTCATCTTCAATAATGGTTGCCATCTGTTATATATCCATGTATCTGTATGATATAGTTCAAACGCAGCAGAACCAATTCCATCACCAAGAAAGTTAAATGCGTACTCTATACCTCCACCATAAGCATAAGCCTTTGGTTTCCCTTTCTTACTTGGCTCTGTGGGGCCCGCATAATCATCCAGTGTAAACTCACCATAGACATTAAAACCTTTGAAAGGGACAACAGAAAAATCAGCAGAAAGCATTACGTTGGAATAACCTTCACCATAGGTGTTATGATAAATTATCACAGGACTGAAATCCGTTAAATCGGGAGTTTTTCCTCCCACAGCGTTTACTTCTCCAATTCCTATGCGGAACCAATCCAGTGGCTGAAAATCAAATCTATGGCCGACTATATGTTTGGAAGGGGTATTGTAAATGCGGTCTTGCTGGTTTAAATCCCATGCCTTGTCCTCTTTTTCCCATTCTTTATCGCTCAATAATGATGCGCTAGAAATTATATTGAAGGTGTATGTAAAATTGCCCTCACCCATTGTCCCTGTATATAATCCTGTAAAATTGTCATAATAATCTGAAGCATTGCTTATTGTCAGTCCATTTCTCATTGGGCCCCAGCTAAGTTTGTTTCTGCCAACATTCAAAAAAAGATTACTGGTTGAGTAGCTCAAATAACCAAAACTGGGAAAGCTGAAGTCAAAAGCTAATATATTTCCTGCGAAAAGCTCATGTGGAACATTTGAGAAAGGCGGAGTATCGTGATCCTTACCGTTTGAGATATAATTCCTGTAATCTTTCTTAAAGTCGATGTTTATTACTGCTTTGAAATTGTTCCCAACTTCGGTGTCAACACCAAAAACAAACCAGCTCAACAATGAATCATAACGATACCTTAAAAATAATGGTACACAGGGATGAAACCAGCCTTCCTTTTTTGTAAAGGCATCAAAATTATGAATTGTTAATTCGGGGGCAAGTGTCAGATATGGATCAGAAATAAATCTTTGTGAATTTTCATTGCTTTCCTCGATGAAACCTTTAGAAAGAGGAGCACTGGGTGTAAAGGGAACTATTCCTTTTATAATATTGTTCAGTCTCCATTGTTCATAGGTTTCACTCTCTTTGAACAGCAGTATTCCATTGTTTGAAAAGATCAAACTAACAACAACTAAAATCAGTAAAACAGAAAATAGTTTTTTATACAAAACAGCACCTCCTAAAAACTAAATGTTTTCCCCAATCCAAGGCTATAGAAAAATCTTACTTCATCAATGTTGGAAACAGAAAAATTTCCCATAATCAGCATATCATTATTGAGTAGATATTCGATATTAGCAGAAAATACAAACATTGTTTTAATAGGCTTTACTAACTTATACCAATGATACTCAAAAGGAGGGTCATAATCATCCGTAATTCCAAAATCTCCTTTTCGAAGTAATTCAAAAAGAACATTGCTTTTCAATTTATAATTTTCATACCTTATTTCAAAGAGATTT
>JASMTM010000169.1:0-5162 GCA_041694295.1 Petrotogales bacterium | reverse complement strand
TATTGTATCATTAGGGAATATTGCCAGTGCTTCTTTACCATCATTAGATCTGGTAATCCATGACCTTTCATACATGTTAAGTATTTTTTCGATATCCACATAATAGCTTGAAGAATTTTGTAAGAACGCACCCTCAAATCGTTTACTTTCTCCATTCAAATGGCAAATCAAATCGTTAGAGCCCAATGCAAAGGTAATCAACAATACTATGCCTATAATCAACAAACATCTCTTCTGCATCAACAATCCACCTTAATAAATTTTATAAATCAATTGCTGCTTTTCTACATGCTCATTTGATACTTCAAAAGAATCTTTTATTAGTTTCACAGACTCCTTGTATTTTTCTATGTCATTAAAAAATATTGTTGCCAGACTATCGCCTTTTTCAACATAATCGCCTATCTTTTTTTCAATAACTATGCCAACTGATGGATCAATACTATCTTCTTTTCTCAAACGACCTGCACCCAACAACATTGACGCATGTCCAATGTTTTCAGTCTGAATGTATTTAATGTAACCAGATTTACTGGAATACACGCTCTCTTTGTTCTCAGCTTCTGGAAGAACTTTAGATCCCTTATTTCTGATTTCAGAAGTACCACCCTGAGCTATAACAAATTCTTGAAATTTCTTCAATGCTTCTCCAGAATCTATTACATTGTCTATCATTTCATCTGCCTTAACTTTCTCGACGCTCTTTGCTAACTGAAGCATCCTAGAAGTAATTATCTTGCATATCTTGCTTAAATCTTCAGGGCCTTCACCCTTCAATGTCTCAATAGCTTCTTTGACTTCAACAGAATTACCTACAGCTTTACCAAGTGGCTGATTCATATCGCTTACTATAGCTCCCATAATTTTTCCATGTCTTTTTCCTATGTCAATCATTGCTTCAGCCAAAACTATAGCTTCTGATACATTCTTCATAAATGCACCGTTACCTGTCTTAACATCAAGTATTATTAAATCTGATCCAATAGAAAGTTTTTTGCTCATGATACTGGAAGCTATTAAAGATATTTCATCAACTGTAGCGGTGACATCTCGTAATGCGTATAATTTTTTGTCCGCAGGAGCTATCCTCCCTGTTTGACCTACCACTGCCACACCGTGTTTCTTTACAATCTCTATAAACTCTTTTTCACTCAAGGAAGTTCTGTAACCCGGTATTGATTCCAATTTATCAATTGTGCCTCCTGTATGTCCGAGACCTCTTCCGGAAAGCTTTGCAAATGTGAGTCCCAAAGTCGCTGCAATTGGTCCTATGATAAGTGTAACCTTATCTCCAACACCGCCGGTTGAATGCTTATCAACTTTTATACCATCAAGTTTGCTTAAATCAATTCTGTCACCTGATTCAGCCATAATTTCAGTTAAATTGTACCTTTCTTCGGGCGAAAGATGATTGAAATAAACAGCCATTAACCATGCAGAAACCTGGTAATCAGGTATTCTGCCTTCAACATAACCATTGATAATTTCCGCTAGTTCTTCCCTGGTATTCTCTTCGTTATCACGTTTTTTCTTAATCAAATCGTACATTCTCATGATGACACCTTCTTAATCGGAAGCTTGACAGTAAATGTTGTGCCTTTACCAAATTCGCTTTCCATAATTACCTTTCCGTTGTGTTTTTCAGCAATAAAACGAACTATTGCCAGTCCCAATCCTGTTCCACCCATACTTCTTGAACGTGCCTTATCAACTCTGAAAAACCTACTAAAAACTCTCTCTTTTGCTTCTTTCGGTATCCCTATTCCTGTATCCTCGACCTGTATTACTGCACTTTCTTCTTCGATCCGGGTTCTTATCCAAACTTTCTTTTCTCCATGTTCTTTTACAGTGGTATACTTTATTGCATTATCGGTTAAATTCAGCAATAGCTGAACCAACCTGTCAAAATCCCCCCGCAAAGCAATATCATCACCGGTATCATAGATTAGTTCAACTCCTGATTCTTCAGCAAGAGGTTCAATGATCTCATTTACATATTCAAGCACCTCATCAAGATTCACATTTTCCATTTCAAACCCTGTATTACCCGATTCCAGTTTTTCAAGATCTAGAAGATCATTAATCAAACGAGTCATCCGACCGGATTCTTTCTCAATGATACTGACAAACTGTTTTACGACACCACTTTCGTCACCAAACTCCATATCCATAAGTGTTTCCGCATAACCGTGAATAGAAGTTAAAGGGGTTTTCAGCTCGTGAGAAACGTTTGAAATAAATTCTCTCCTCATCTCGTCAATTTCGCGTTCCCTGGTAATATCTCTCAGTAAAATCATGTAATTGTTCTCATCCCCATAAATTACAGGGATAATCTGGCATTCATAATACCTTCTCTTTGGTAAAAAAATCGTTATTTCTGCTTTTTGAGTTTCATCATTCTTTATTACATCATCAAGTAAATCTGTAATGTTGTAATTATCAATAACTTCACTTATTTTTCGGCTCATCGGTTCAGGAATCTTTGTTATTTCTCTTGCTGATTTATTGAAGTAATTTACCTTCCCTTCATCATTTACTATGAATAGGGCTTCCCCAAGATTGTTCAAAACCAGAGAAAAGTATTCTAATTTTCTTTTTACCAGATCAATCTCACGATTTTTAGCAGCAAGTTTTTTTCTCAATTGATGATATATGTAAATAAGCTCTGAGTTTTCTGGAATATCAAGTAGCTTCGCATATCTTTTCCTTGCCTTATTATAAACAGATAATCTCCTTCGTAAGGCTAGAAATGCATATAATAGCAGCGCCGAAAGCGCTGCTAATATAATAACAAGAATGTACAATGCAATTATTCTTCCTTTCCAGGATCTCTAAACTTGTATCCCTTTCCTCTCACCGTAATAATGTATCTTGGGTTAGATGCGTCTTCTTCAATTTTTGTTCTAAGTCTTCTAATATGCACATCAACTGTTCTCGTGTCACCATAATAATCATATCCCCACAATTTATCAAGCAAGACATCTCTGCTAAAAACCTTGCCTTCGTTTTCTGCAAGAAATCTGAGCAATTCAAACTCCAGAGGAGTTAGGCTAACCAATTTACCTCTAGCTCTAACCTCATATTTTTCTGTATCTATCTCCAGATCACGTGCTGTAATTTTCTTCGGTCTTTCTTCTTTCGCCTGAACACTCTGCTGTATCCTTCTAAAAACAGCCCTGATTCTCGCAAGAACTTCTCTTACACTAAAGGGTTTTGTTATATAATCGTCAGCTCCAAGTTCAAGCCCGAGAACCTTATTAAACTCTTCACTCTTGGCGCTTAGAAATATAACTGGTGTTCTTCGATATTTCTCCATGCTCCTTAATGTCCTAACAAGTTCAAAACCATCCATTCTGGGTAACATAATATCTACGATAAACATGTCAATATCACTATCTTTGGCAATTTTCAATGCTTCTTCGGCATCGTAAGCTTTAAGAATATCGTAGCCCTCTTTTTTCAAGTTAAACGTCAGCAACTCTACTATCGAAGGTTCGTCATCGATTACAAGAATATTCTTTTTTGCCATTTTCCTCACTCCTTCCTTATTGAATTGATATGCTCCGCATATTTTAATAAGTAACTTTCAATGCCTTTTTCATTTTCCAGAACATCTACTGTGTCTTCAACTGAATCCTGTTCCATATTTGCTATACTATACTGAATAATCGATTGCTTAACACTTTCAAAAACCGTTTTAACGCCAGGTATACCGTGTAAATCTCTTCTAAGTGTTTTCTCTATTTTCTTCAATTCTTTCATACCTGTCATTGGTAAATTATAAAAGGCAGTTCCAGGCTTTGGTATCAATGGATTAAGGCTAACAATTATCCTTTTATAACCTTTCTTCCTGGCCTGTTCTACAACCTGAACAATCCCTTTTCTATCATCTTCTGATTCAAAAATCGCCCCATATATAAAATACATTTTTATGGCTTTAAAACCAGCTTTAATCCCCAGATTCAAAGCATTATCTATGTGATATAAATCGATTCCCTTCGAAAATAAATTTCTAATTCTTTGACTTCCACCTTCAGGTGCAATCGTAAATTGATTTTGCCCACCTTTTTTTAACAATGTTAAAAGTCCTTCAGTTAATGAATCCGCTCTTAACGAAGAAAAGGATACCTCAACGTCATACTTTTCTATCAGGTTGAGTAATTGTTCAAGATATGGATAATCAGTTACGGTAGCTGCAACAAACCCGACTCTTTTCGTAATTCCAGAAAAAGCAGATATAATCTTTTCTATTTGCTCAACTGAAGCAAACCGAGCTTTTCCAAAAGAATATCCCACAGAACAAAACTTGCATTTTCTCTTACAACCTCTACCAATCTCTATAAGCAACCTATTTGAAAATGAAGAATACCGTGAAAGAAAACTGCTTTTCGATAGATAATTACTAATTGCAGGACTGGTAGAATCATATTCCGTTAATTTAACAACGATTTCCTTTCTATTAAGAGAACTTTTCAAAGACCAAAATAATTCTAAAAAAGAACTCTCTAGATCTCCTTTGTAAACAAAATCAGCTATTCTATTCAAAAGAATATTCTTAGAATAGGTTAATGCTCCACCTACAATTATCACCGGATGATAAGGACCTCTTTCCTCTTTTCTGAGAGGAATCTTAAAATTTTTCAAAATATCCACAAAATTTAGTACATCTGTTTCATAATGAATACTAAAAGCCCATATCCTGAATTCATCAAGTCGCTTTAATGTATCCAGTGAAAAAAACCTTTTGAAAGACCTTTCGTAAAAAAACCGCTCGCAATTAATATTTCTTGATCGATTGAGACTTTTGAATAATTCATGGAACGATAAACTGGAACTCGCTATAGGATATGAATTTGGATAAATCAGTGCTACCGCTAGATCTCCTGAAATCTGAATAACCTCTAAAAAACGTTCAGATTCTCTGTATTTCGAAACCAACCGGTACTCTTCCCAGGCCTTTTTTTCTCTAGGCCTTCTCACCTAATCATTCTCCCAAAATACTCCATAGACACTGCAACTCTTTCAAAACTAAAGGTTGCGATATTATTGTTGCGTTGCTTCGCATTCCCGGCAAAATATATTCTATTGTTTTTGACATCCTTGATTCTTAATTCTATAACAAGATCTTCATTTAATTTTGCCGGGTTCTCATGTTCAACTTT
>JASMTM010000168.1:0-2673 GCA_041694295.1 Petrotogales bacterium | reverse complement strand
ATTCAGTAAAGAAAGCAATATCAATGGAATCACTATGTACAACAAAACACCTGTTGCTGAACTAAAAATATATGCGCGACTATAGGGTTCGACCATTTCCGAAAGCGGAACAGCAATCTTTTCGTTAATAAAACCCAAAATAACATCATAGCCTGGAATAAATGAAAGTAAACCATTCCCATTAATTCTTCTCAACACAAAATCGTATGTAAAGGTAAATATTATTGCTGAATATGCTAAGACAATAACTATCATCGTTTTACTTCTTTTATTAGATATTGAAAGATTGCTCTCTTTGATTTTTTCATTATCTACTGCTAAAAGTGAGATGGCATAACAACCAGCCAAATAAAAAAGGACCCCCAGTATACCTGATCTTAAAGCAGTAACCAACGAGGCTCCCATACTAATATTTGACCAAATCTTGAACAATACAAAAGTGGCAAAGAAAACAATAACCCAGGGAGAAGATAAGAATTCTTTAATAAATATCCCAGTTCGTTCTTTTAGATAACTCATATAGCTATCCTCCAAGCAATTTTATTCGATATGATTACAATACCAAAAATTGATTATTATCTAGTTAAGAAACTGCACGATGTAATTTATTATCAGATTCCGCTGTTCTATTTCAGTAATTGTTGCTTCGCCATCACCTTTTTGCAAACCATATGATCCAAAATATGAGTGGTTTCCACCTTTTATTTCAACAAATTCCGTTGATTCTGGTAATTGTTCCTTTGCTGCCAGTATTTTTCCCTTATCAGCAATTCTGTCCTCTGAAGCATAAATGGAAAGTACATCAATATCTTTATCAGATAAATCAACGGAATTTGCTGGATAAGCAGCTAACATGATCAGTGTTTCGAGTTTTTCAGGATGGTTCTCTGAAAAAGTCGCTGCCATTGCCCCGCCAAGAGAATGTCCCATTATTACCCAATTATTTATCTTTTCATTATTATTAATATATTTGTTTGCTTTATTGGGTGCTAAAACAGCAAGATGCAAAGGCATTTTTATTATTGAAACCATGTATCCTTTTTCTGCTAGTTCAAAAGCGAGGGGAGCATATGATTCAGCTTTTACCTTTCCCCCAGGATAAAATATTATGCCAGTGGTGATTTTTTCTTGTTCAGGTATGAATTCAAACCAATCTTCATTTTCTAAAACATTAACAAAATTACTCGATTCAAGATAAGCCAGAGCTTCCTCTGTTGGAGAATAGACATCTCCAAGCCAGAAGAAAATTCCCACAAGAATAATTATTGGTATACCAACATAAATTGCTGTTTTTATCTTTATCACTCCTTTACAGCTCATAGAACTCCAGATTTGTTGGGGACGGACCCTAATTATGATAGAAACTGTTCGAAAAAGCCGAGGTTTTAGCTAATCAATAACTATCAATATATCTTTCATATTTTTCAGCAAAATATTTTCTTCGTTCTCCTTCAGGAAAAATTGTACTTCTAAATCTTCTTACATTGTTCTTTACATAATCATAAGTAATTTCTTTTGACACAACCGCTGATAGCATTGCAGCTCCAAGGTTTGTAGCATATTCAGCCTGCTCAAGTACTTTTAGTGGTTTACCAAGCACATCTGTTAAAATCCTCATAAAAGGCTTGTTAAAAGTTGTTCCACCAACAGTGATGAATTCTTCTATCACTTGATCATTATTAATGTAAACCAGTCTGTCTATAAATCTTTTTACCTCAAAAGCCACCCCTTCCATTATTGCTTGCATTAAACTTTCATCATTTTCTTTATCAGAAAGGTTGATAATTTTACCCAGCGCTGCGCCATGTAGAGTATTTCTAAGATGAGGGTAGAAAATGACATTACTTTCATGAAGCGACAAACTGCTTAACCAGTTATAGTCTCTTTTCAATACCTGCTTCAAAAACCAGTCGATACAATAACCACCAGTTGGCGTTCCTTCTAGCAAATAATACTTATCTTTTAGTATATGAAATCCCGCAGAGAAATACTGGTTGCTTATAAATCGTGATGACTTCAAAGTATCAAAATCAGCGCAGGCAAATACTGCTCCAGATGTGCCTATTGAACATAATACCTGTTCCTGTTTTTCAATTCCCGCAGCATAAGCAGCTGCAATATGATCCTGACCAGCTGTTATCACAGCAACTTCATCGCTTAGTTCAAAGTTATCAACCAGTTCATCCCTAAGATACCCTACAGGTTTTTCATTCCAAACCAATGCTGGCAGTTTATCACGATCAACATCTGCAGCTTTTATGAGTTCATCCATCCATTCGCCTGTTTGCAAATTAAGTAGCATCATTCTTGAAGCAAACGTTCTATCCATTTTCATTTCTCCAGTAAGCATATAAGCGACAAAACCTGAAACATCCAAAAATGCTTCTGTCTGTTTATAAATATCAGGTAACTGTTCTTTAATATATTTGATTTTTGAAGCAGAAAAAAACCAGCTTGAAGTTAAGCCGGTTAGTTCCCTAATTCTATTATCATCAATGTTATCCAGTATCTGTTCGTATTGTTTTTTAGTAACGGGGTTATACCATATAATCCCATCCCACAATGGACCATTTCGATCAACAGGTATTATAGTCTCTCCCATCGATGTTATCCCGATACTTCTCAAGTCGGTACTTCTACATTTAGCGATAATGTCCTTGATCGATGATTTTA
>JASMTM010000167.1:0-2926 GCA_041694295.1 Petrotogales bacterium | reverse complement strand
AAAGCACCATCAATGTTATAAAATCAAACATTGTATACATACTAAGTGCAGCTGACTGTCTAAATAGTGTTGAAGAATCCAGAACTGCATCGGGAGCATATATCGTTTCGTTCGTTACCTTATATCCCTGTTTGGTTAATTCAATCTTTACACCATAGATGTTTTCGTTAATTCCTTCTATATCATCATCGAACCCTGTTGTTTTGTAATAGACATACTCTACATTTGAATAATCCTCAAGCACTGTCCAGGAAAAACCTGCTGTGCAAAGAACTAATAAAAACAGTCCCAGTAATACTTTTTCATCCAATCACTCCCTATCTATTCCGCTTTGTTGGCGGTAACTATAAGGGATTGTACTCTATTATTACGCCAAAATAGCGATCTAGTATAGACTATCATTTAATGGCTTTTCTTAAAATAACTGTGGAGGCTATTTTTATTTATGATAACAGGTTTTTTTACATAAGGAATGATTGATAGAACATAGAATTGTTAATATAGTTTTGCAAAGCAACATGCAATTTAATGAGGCTACTGAATTAAGCTACAAACTGCTAATAAGCTCCATGAATGTACTAATGTTTTAAAAAAGTGTGCTAAAATTACCTTCGTAAGCTACCTCATATAAGGAGGAGCTCTTTTGTTAAATTTCTTGAAGTGGTATGCTCATTTTTTCATGAAAGAGAGTTCCGAGAAAGTTCCCGAGCGTTACACATTTCCTATCGAAAGTCCGGGACTGTATATTCATTTTCCTTTTTGTAAAAGTAATTGTGGTTACTGTCCCTATCTTAAAATGAATTATGATGAGCAGCTTGTTTCTGATTACATTATATGGCTCCAGAGAGAGAGGATGTTGCATGGTACATCGAGATTTTCATCGCTGTATATTGGTGGTGGCAGCCCTTCCAATGATATGAAAGCAATAAGGCAAATTTTGCAGTTTATTGCAGGTGATATAAACGGTGAAATAGCTTTAGAAGTACATCCTGATGATTCTCAGATGAGCAATTTGCAGCGTCTAAAGGAACTGGGAGTTAATTATGTCAGTCTTGGAATACAAACGCTTGATCAGGAATTACAGAATAAAATTGGTCGTGGTGTATCCAGGAATGTAAATATCAAGTCGCTGGAAAATGTTATGAACTCGGATTTCGATGTAGTCAATGTTGATCTCATTCTAGATCCAGAAAAAGAATTTAATATACTTCATAAAGATTTTATTGAGGTGACCAAATTCAAACCACAGCAAATTTCAATATACCCATTAATGCCATTTTCATTTACATCTGTGCATATATCGAATAAACCAGATATTGAGATTTCTTATTTTGAGAAACTCGATGAAATTGCTGAAGATCTTGGTTACAGAAGAGATATGTTGTGGACATACACAAACAAACAAAATCTCAGATACTCCTCGGTTGGGAGAGAATTTTATCTTGGGCTGGGATTAAGTGCCTCCACTTTCACGGGAAGCTACTTTACAACAAACACCTTTTCACTGGGCAATTATATAAAGTCGATACAGCGAAAGAAGTTGCCTGTTGCAAATTTGCGTTATTTTAATCAGTTTCAGGGGGCATTGTTTTTTGTTTTCTGGAAATTATATATTAATGAGCTTTATCTTGAACCTCTTTTAAAGTATTTCCCAGAAGCTGAGAATAAGATAAGAACGCTTTTGTGGTTTCTTGAGAGGACAAAGCTGGTCAAAGAGAGAGATAACTATTACTTCCTGACAAAAAAAGGGAAAAGAGAAATGCATAAAATGGAAGAATGGATTACCCATCATGTTATTGATCCTCTGTGGGGTAAACTAAGAAAAACGAAAAAAAGAAAATAGCAGTCACTGTTAGTGACCGCTATTTGTTTTATGCTTCATTCCAGACTGTTTCATTTAACCAATCTACAACAAGATCTATAGCAACATCTAGAATTCTGTCAAATAAGTCGTAGTCAATTTGCCATTGCTCTTCCGGTAAAACTGTATATATGAGTTCTTTTAGTTCTTCCTTTTTCTTATCACCTTCACCTGGTCTTTCAAGTAAACAGGCTCCCAGAGATAAAATTCCGCTTAGAGATCTTAAGAAAAACATCTATATTCCTCCTTTTTTTATTTTTGATAAATAAACGGGGGATTGACCCCCTCGTTACTAAATAAGGTTAAAAAGCTCGTTGGATGTTCTATTTATAATACTTGCATAATCTGTGTCATAACCTGTAGGAATAACTTTTAATATAACAAGATTATCCATTACGTTCTGCACGTCTGTTGCTGTCAACGTATCAAGTGGTGATCTTAAAGTTATTCCTCTTGAGCGTCCTTCTGTAACGTTGTACCATCTCATACTTAAGGTTTCCATATTTTCACCTCCTCAGTTTTTTATTGATATCACTAAATTAGTTAATCTATTGGTCCAAGATTATCCGTAGTAATGAGCCTTATTTCGACAATTGAATAATCTGTGAGAGACGCAAGATTATAAGCAGCATCGTAAGCTTCCTGTTCGGTAATTGTGCTTTCAACAGATATAGATTGTCTGTATAAAACAGGCTCACTATCCACAATTTCTCCTGTGTTCCAGACGATCTGAAGTCTCTTCTCTTTGCCTAGATTTTGTACTATTGAACCGATTGCCATTTTTTCACCTCCATTTTTTTTATTTGCGTGGCCACGCAAATAAATAATATAAGATATAAAAATTTATTCCTAAGTTTCTTTCTAAAAGCGTATTTTTTGTTTATGTAAGTCTAAGAAGGCTTTTTATAAAGGTTCAAGTGGACTTTGTGATTATGTGAAACTTCCAGAAGTAAATTGATAAAGGTATAAATATGTGCAAAATTTTATATAAAAAAAACCGCCCGGAGGGGCGGTTTTGTTTTTATTAAATGTGTGTGTCTACAATCCTACATAAACAGTTCCTTC
>JASMTM010000166.1:0-4310 GCA_041694295.1 Petrotogales bacterium | reverse complement strand
TCTCTGAAAAAACGTTTCACTTCTACTTTTTTCCATTGTTTAGGGATGTTTGGGTCAATAATTAGGCCATTCCATGTTGCCCTGATTCCCAATATTCCATCTATGCCCGCAATAAAGTACCATGTAGCGGAACCTGTATACCATGTCCAACCACCCCTGCCAAAATATTTTGAATCGGGACCATCAACATTTCCCGGAGTAACAAAGGGTTCTACCATGTACTTTTCGGGATCAGTTGCGCGGTATATGGGCATGAAACTTTTATAAATGTCGAATGCATCTTCATCTTTCATCTTTGAGGCGGCCATAACGGCCCATGTCCCTGCATGTGTGTACAATCCTCCATTTTCTCTTGTACCTGGAGCATATCTTGTCAGATAACCGATTTCGGGATCTGGAGTACTGTATGCTGGTGAGAAAAGTATAGTACCATACTCTTTAAACAGAAATTTCTTAGCAGATTGGTAAGCGATCTTTTTTCTTTCCATAGTTGCTGTATCATTTAATATTGCCCAGGTTTGAGCATTTAGATAAATTTTTCCCTGGTTGCATCTTGAACTGCCTATGGGATCACCATTGTCTTTAAAGGCGCGAATGTACCATTCTCCATCCCAACCATATTCGTTTATAGATTGTTTTAATTTTTCGGAGGCTTCTTTGTAGTTAATTGAGCGTTTGGTATTATTCATAAGCTCGGTTATATGAGTGAAATCTTCAAGTATGCCTGTCAAGAAATGTGCCAGCCAGATACTTTCGCCTTTGCCATTGATTCCCACAGCGTTCATGCCATCGTTCCAGTCACCTTCACCAATGAGTGGTAATGAATGTGATCCCATCCTTTTAAGAACGGAATCAATGGCTTTGCAGCAATGAATATAAAGGTTATCTTTTCCACTGTCGTAATAGTCAATTTCTTCATAGAGAATATCAAAATCTTCAGTATTTTTAAGATATTCAATCGTTATGTATGCTAACCAGAGCAAGTTATCAGAGATTTCGTTTTTCAGCCCTTCTTCAGTAAGAGGATGCCACCAATGCAGCACCCTGCCATTTGAGAATTGATGCTTGGCATGAAGTCTTATTTGCTCTTTTGTCTTTTTAGGATCAAGATAAAGGAAGATTTGACTGTCCTGCAATTGATCTCTAAAACCATATGCTCCACCTGTTTGATAATATGCTGTTCTTCCCCAAATCCTTCCTGATATGGCCTGATATTTCAGCCAGATGTTGGACATTATATTAAATCCATTATCTGGAGTGTCTATCCATGTTTTTTCAAACAATTCTGTCCACATTTTCTTTATCTGTTCAAGTTCTTCATCCACATTCTTGGATTTGCTGTAATGTGAAATGATTTCATTTATCAGATCTTCTTCGTGTTGATTTTTTATTGCACCGAGTCCATAAACAATAGTTTTTTCCTCATTCGGTGGAAGCTCAATATCGGTTTTTAAAGAAGCAATTGCATCTTCCCATTTACCAAATTTATTCTCAAGACTGTTTTTTTCAATTGCCATAGGATTTTTAAGGCTTCTATACATTCCCAAGAAATCCTCTTTTGACCCTGTCGCTGCAGAGGTTTTCTGGTTAACCCAGTGAAATGCAGTATAATCCCAATCATGATTCCAATGGGCTCCTCTTTTTCCCGCAACTTCCCACAATCTTTTATTCGCTATTATGCAGTTCTTACTGTCAACGAATTTTGTTTCCAGAAAACATTTATGAAATTCTCTGTGCCAATCGGGTGCAAAGCCAAGGTTCCATTCAAGATATGTGAAAATAGACAATTTCCGTACTTTTTTGGTTTTATTTCTGATAGTTAATTTCCACAGTTCTGTAGGATATTTTTTTGTTACAAGGTATGTGATTATACATTGAATGCCGTTGTATTCCGTTTTGAATGTTGAATAACCTGTACCATGAACAACTTGAAATGAATCTAAATTAGCACAAACAGGTTTCCATGTTGGAGACCAGTAATCACCGGTTTCGTTGTCTTTAATATAAATGTATTTTCCCCATTGATCCTTTATAAGGTCCTGCTCCCAGCGGGTTATTCTGTTAATTGATGCGTGAGTTCTCCAACTGTAACCGGATCCTGTATTGGAAATTACCATGCCATAATCTCCATTAGAGATTACGTTGATCCAAGGTCTCGGAGTTTTCGGAGTTTTTATTAAATATTCTTTGCCGTCTTCTATGAATTTTCCAAATTTGTTTTCAAACACACCGTTTCCTCCTTACTTAACCGGTTCAGTTATCTCAAAGAAATAATTAATATTAAACTAAAAACACTTGATTACCTGCTGTTGTAGTAGCTACAGGATTGTCTCTCAATCAATCTGGTTTTTAGTAAATAGCGCTTTTTTTCCGGTGTTTTTCCATTAATAAGGCTGATCAATGTTTTTGCTGCGAGTGAACCCATTTCAAATATGGGCTGCATTATGGTAGTTAATGTGGGTTTAGAGAATGAGCTGGCTTCAGTGTTATCAAAACCAATTATGGATATATCTTCAGGAACTCTATAACCTTCTTTTTTTAATGCGGACATTGCACCCAGTGCCATCTGATCGTTGGCTGCAAATAATGCGGTTGGCATTTTTTTGATATCTATAAGCTTTTTTGCTGCCTTAAAACCACTCTGTCTGAGAAAATCCCCCTTTAAAACAAGATCCTTATCAAAGGGAATATTATGTTCTTCTAATGCTTTGAGATAACCACGATATCGTGCTTTGCTATCTCTTGCTGCTTCTGGTCCATGAAGAAATGCTATTTTTTTATGTCCCAGAGAAATTAGATAATTGGTAGCTTTGAAGCCGCCTTCAAAGTTATCAACAGAAACGCTGTAAATATCATCATCATATGGAAAATCTAAAAATACAAAGGGAATCTTTCTTTGCCTTAATTTTCTCGTTACCTCTTTTCCCACAAAATAGGTCATTACTATGACGCCATCTGCCATTGAAGAAGTAAAAAAATCAAATACTTCGTGTTCTTTTTCAGGATTAGCGTGAGTGGTAAATAGGTTCAAAAAATATCCAAACTTACCTGAAGCTTTTTCCACTCCCCGTATAATATTTGCATAGAACATATCACTTATATCGGGTATTATAAGCCCAACAGAATTTGTGTGTTTTCCTGCAAGAGCTCTTGCCATAGTATTTGGTTTGTAATTTGATTCTTTGATTATCCTTTGGATCTTCTTTCTAACGTCGAGACTTACACCTTTTTTGTTATTAATAACGTATGATACGGTGGCCTTTGAAACATTTGCCATTTTTGCTATGTCGGCTATTGTAATTGTCTTAGATGCCGCTTTTTCTGGCATAAATAATCGCACCTCTTACTTAACCGGTTCAGCAATTTCGCCAACAAAAAAAGCAATACATTTTTATGATAACTTAAATAGATAATTTTCCAAAATGTTATTAAGCCATCTCAGTTAAAATTAGTTGCAATGATAGTTGATTATCCATGAAAGTCATCCTCTTACTTATGGTTTTTAAAAAATAAACGCTGTTTACTTGAATTTATAATGAATGATGTAAAATATGACTAAATGTCAAGGTAAATAACATTGAATGCAATCGTTTAACGCTTATTATCAGTATGAATGTTAAGTGATGCCGATTAAGGAAGAAAAACGTGAGAAAGTTTAGTATTATAAGTAGCTCTCGTATTTGGAAGAATTAACATAGAAATATTTTGCAATATCAGACAGCGCTTGATCAGCACGTAATAATTAATTTATAAATGCTTTTATCAATTGTAAGATCAGGAGGTTATATATTGTCAGATATTAAGCTAAGAAAGGTTGAATATTCTGATAAAGAACGCGTTTATGAAATGACAAAAAATATCTGGAGAGGTAACGATTATATTCCTGGTGTGTTTGAAGAACTAGTTAAGAATGGTAGGTCCCACTTTTTGGGAATCGAGAAACATGGTAAATTGATTGCCCTTGCCAATCTATATTTAATTGATGAGAGTTTCGGATGGCTAGAAGCACTGCGCGTGGATCCGGAACTTACTGGAAAAGGCTGGGGTAAAAAGATGGTAGAGAGCATTTGTTATTTTGCTATCGATAAAGGGCTCAGCGAACTGTTCTTTTCGACATACTATCGCAACAAAGCTTCTATCAACCTGAATGAGAAATTCGGTTTCATGAGATATGAAACATTTACCAATCTAGCTCTTGATTTGGAAAATACGAAATCAGGAAATGATTATAAAGCTCTCCAGTTGTTACCCTTTTCAAATGAAAAGTGCGAAAGGGTCGTGTGGAACGACTGGTTTGCTATTCCTGAAGG
>JASMTM010000165.1:0-16013 GCA_041694295.1 Petrotogales bacterium | reverse complement strand
CATTATGAAGGTTTCATTAAAAAGGGAAGACTCAAAGGAAGGCGATGATGTAATGAATATTGTTCTGTTGGGTCCTCCTGGAGCTGGTAAAGGAACCCAGGCAAAAAGTATTTCAAAAAGGTTCAACATTCCCCATATATCTACTGGAGATATGCTCAGGGAGGCGATCTCATCAAATAGCGAACTGGGGAAAAAGGTTGCTAATATCGTCGAAAGAGGAGATCTGGTTCCTGACGATTTAATGATTAAGCTGGTGAAAGAAAGAATCAGCAGGGAAGACGCAAGTGATGGATTCATTCTTGACGGATTCCCCAGGACCACTGTTCAGGCTGAGTCACTTAGATATATGCTTAAGGAAATGGGTGACAAAATTGACATTGCCATCTTTATTGATGTAAATGAAGAAGAAGTAGTAGAAAGAATATCAAGCAGAAGAGTTTGCCCAAATTGCGGGAAGGTTTACAATTTGCTTTCGTTGAAACCAAAAAATGATAATATCTGTGATGAATGCGGAAGCGAACTCGTGCAAAGAGATGATGATAAACCTGAAACAGTAAGAGATCGTTATGAGGTATACATAAAAAACACTAAAAGTGTTATCGAATTCTACAAATCACAGGGTAAACTAAAAACATTTGATGGTTCGAAAGATATTGACAAACTTGCTAGTTCAATTATTGATTATTTGGAGAGTCTTTAATGATAAGGTTGAAAAGTAAGGAAGAAGTCGCTAAAATAGAACGTGCAGCTAAAATTGTAGCAGAAGTGTTGGATCTTATGTATGAAATGATAAGTTCCGGTATTTCTGCATATGAGCTTGAAAAGGCTGCCAATGAACATATTGAAAAGAGAAATGCTAAGCCTGCTTTCAAAGGTTATAATGGGTTTCCATATGCTCTTTGCGTTTCGGTAAATGAAGAGATAGTCCATGGATTTCCACTGGAAAGCAAAATATTCAAGAGCGGAGATATTGTATCAATAGATTGCGGAGTAATAAAAGAAGGATATTATGGTGACGCTGCACGAACGTTTTGTGTTGGAAAATGTTCGGAAGAAGACCACAGGTTAATGAGAATCACAAAGGAAGCTTTACAAAAAGCTATTGAAATTGCTGTTCCTGGAAAGCGGATTGGTGATTTAGGTGCAGTAATACAAAATCATGTAGAGAAAAATGGGTTTTCTATTATTAGAGATTATGTTGGTCACGGGGTTGGTCGTAAACTTCATGAAGATCCGCAAATTCCCAATTATGGGAAATCTGGAACAGGTGATTATTTGCGTAATGGGATGACCCTGGCCATCGAACCTATGGTTTCTGCGGGTGATTATCGAACTATTGTTTTGGAGGATGGTTGGACTGCAGTTACTATTGATGGTTCTAAGACTGCACACTTTGAAAACACATTGGTTATCGAAAATGATTCAGCAAGGGTCCTTTCAAAATTGTGAGGGGTGAATAAGTAATGGCAGAGAAGAATGATGTTATAAAGATGGAAGGCGTCGTTCTTGAAACATTGCCGAACGCTATGTTTAAAGTTGAACTGGATAATGGACACATCGTGACTGCTCATGTTTCAGGAAAGATGAGAAAGAATTTCATACGGCTCATCCCTGGAGATAGAGTTGTAGTAGAAGTCTCGATTTACGATCTGGAAAAAGGACGAATTGTTTTCCGTAAGAAGATCAAAAAGGGAGGAGAACAAAAATGAAAGTGAAAGCCTCAGTAAAAAAAAGGTGTGAACATTGTAAATTAATAAAACGCAAAGGTAGAGTCTGGGTTGTTTGCAAGAAGAATCCCAGGCATAATCAGAGACAAGGTTAAGGAGGGAAAATATGGCACGAATTGTTGGTGTCGAATTACCAAATAATAAGAAGACAAAGATAGCCCTTACCTATATCTATGGCATAGGTTCATCAAAGGCCAAACAGATTATTAATGATGCTGATATAGATGGAGAAAAAAGGGTAAAAGATCTTACCGATGAAGAAATAAGCACGATAGCCAAATACATTAATGAAAATCTGAAGGTCGAAGGCGAATTGCGTCAGGAGTATGATCGGAACATAAAAAGACTAATTGAAATAGGTTGTTATAGAGGGCAAAGACACAAAAAAGGGTTACCTGTTAGAGGGCAGAAAACGCATTCCAATGCAAGAACCCGAAAAGGCCCCAGAACCAGTAGAATTAAGAAGAAATAAAGGGAGGGCATTGAATGGCTAAGGCAAAAAGAAAAAAACGAGTAACGAGAAAAAAACGAAAGCTTACATATGATAGAGGAGTAGTTCATATAAAATCCAGTTTCAATAATACTATTGTAACGCTTACCAGTCCTGAAGGAGATACAATTCACTGGGCATCGAGTGGAACGGTTGGCTATGCTGGATCGAAAAAATCTACTCCTTATGCCGCTCAACTCGCAGCTGATAGTGTTGCCAAAGAAGCGTTGAGGCTTGGTATTACAAGAGTATCCATAGAAGTTAAAGGTCCTGGTTCAGGAAGAGAAGCGGCAATAAGAACGATACAGGCAGCTGGACTTGGTGTGGATTCAATAAAGGATATCACTCCTATTCCACATAATGGCTGCAGACCAAGAAGAAGACGCAGAGTATGAAACAAGGAGGGAAGTAAATGGCTAGGTATACAGGACCGGTTTGTAAAATGTGTCGTCGTGAAGGTTTTAAATTATATCTGAAGGGCGAAAAATGTTTTACCCCAAAATGTCCACAGGTGAAGAGACCTTTCGCTCCCGGACAACATGGTAATATGAGAAAGAAACTTACTCAATATGGTATTCAGTTACGTTCAAAACAGGCGCTCAAGCGAATGTATGGAGTTCTCGAAAGACAGTTTAGAAGGTATTTCTTTAATGCCAGCAAAAGCAGTGAAGAAACTGGATCAGCACTGATGAAGATTTTAGAATCCAGGATAGACAATGCTTTGTACAGAATGGGCTTTGCATCCAGCAGAAATCAGGCGCGTCAACTCGTTAATCATGGACACGTTAAAGTAAACGGTGTTAAGGTTAGCAAGGTTTCTTATTCTTTGGAAGCTGGAGACATTGTTGAGTTTAAAGATAAGATAAAAGATAATCCCCATATTAAAGAGAATTCGGAAGCTGCAAAGGAGAGAAACACACCTCCATGGCTTGAGGTAGATTTTGAAGCTATGAAGGGAACATTTGTTAGATATCCTGAAAGAGAAGAGCTTGATGTACCTGTTGACTTACAGTCTATTATTGAGCTTTATTCTAAGTAATAGTGTAGTTTCCGGAAGGAGGTGTGACCCCATTTTGGGGCGAAACCAATGACAAATTTCGTAATGCCTAAGGATTTAAAGATAGAGGAAGAGAGAGAAAACGAGCATAGTTATTTTACAAAATTCGTTTTTTCACCATTGGAAAGAGGTTATGCAGTTACAATAGGTAATGCGTTGAGGAGAGTGTTACTTTCGTCAATACCAAGTATGGCAATTACAAAGCTAAAGATACCTGATAAATACCATGAATACGACACAATAGACGGTGTTAAAGAAGATATTCTTGAAATCATTCTTAATCTAAAAAAGGTTCAGTTAAGACCTGCACTTGATTTTTCTGATCCGGTTAAACTAACTGTTGAAAAAAGAGGGCCGGGAGTGATCAAGGCAGAGGATGTTCGAACACCAACTGGCGTTGAAGTTGTAAATCCAACGCAGTACATTGCAACTCTTGATGAAAAGGCAAATGTTTACATGGAGTTGTATGCGGAAATTGGAACGGGTTTTGTTCCTGTTTCTGAATTAGAAACAGATCAGGATCTAGAAATGATATATTTTGATGGAATTTTCAGTCCTGTTTTAAAAGTAAATTTCATGTCTGAGAATGTTCGTGTTAAGAAGAGAACAGACTATGACAAACTCATTCTTGAGGTCTGGACTAAGAAGTCCATTAAGCCTGCCGAATCTTTGAAGAAGGCTACAGATATACTGAAAGATCATTTTGATATCATAACTTCGAGTCTTATGGAAGAGTTATCAGATACAACATCATTTCTTGAAAATAAAGAACCAATAATTCCAGAAGAGATTCAGGACGAAGAAAAAGAGGAGGAAAAGGTAGAATCTGATTCTGTTCTAAGCAAAAGAATAGAAGAATTGCAACTTTCAGTAAGATCACTTAATTGTTTAAAAAGAGACCGAATAAATACCATAGGTGATCTTGTAGATCGTTCTGAATCAGATCTACTTAAGATAAGGAATTTTGGAGAAAAATCACTTGAAGAAATAAAGAAGAAGCTAAAGGAAAGATTCAATCTAACAATAAAGAAGGAATGAACGGGAGGACTAACAATGAGACATAGAGTAAAAAAGAAGAAACTTAATAGACCACATGATCAAAGGCTTGCATTAAAGAGAAGCCTGGCACGAGAAATTTTCGAACATGAAACAATCATCACCACAACATCTAAGGCCAAAGTTGTAAAACCATTTGTTGAATCTCTACTTACCAAGGCAAAAAAAGCTGCTTCTTATGCACAGCAGATAGCGGAGAAGGGAGATCCAAACTCACCTGAAGTAGCTGATTTAAAAGCGAAAAATGTATCACTTAGAAGAGAAATAAACAGACATTTTAACAGCAGAAAATTGGTTAAAAGAATATGTGATGAGTTTGGTACACGTTATCTAGATAGAAATGGTGGTTATACCAGAATAGTAAAACTTGGGAAACGCAGAGGAGACGCTACTGAGTTATCTATACTGCAGCTGGTAAAACCTGAAGAATCTAAAACAGCAACTACACAGGAAACCTGATGGCTACCCCATAGCTGGTAGCCATTCTTTTCTGGGGAGGTACATATGCAAATATTTTTAGACACAGCAAATTTAGAAGAGATCGAAAAGGGAGTTGAATGGGGCATAGTAGATGGTGTCACAACGAATCCGTCACTTGTTTCAAGAGAAAGCAAAGAGCTGGACTTTCATCAAAGAATAAAAGAAATCTGTGACCTTGTTAAAGGTCCAGTTAGTGCTGAAACAACCGAAACAGTTTTTGCTGGAATGGTTAAAGAAGCTAGAGAACTTGCAAACATTGATGAAAATGTTGTAGTAAAAATTCCTATGACTCCCGATGGTATAAAGGCTGTCAGCGTGCTTTCAAAAGAAAACATAAAGACAAATGTAACGCTTGTTTTTGATGCCATGCAAGCGTTGCTTGCAGCAAAAGCAGGCGCAACATATGTCAGTCTTTTTATAGGAAGGCTCGATGATATTTCATCGGATGGAATGGAAAGACTGGCAGAAACCAAGAAAATATTTGAAAATTATGGTCTCGCCTCAAAAATCATTGCTGCAAGTATAAGGCATCCAATGCATGTTCTTGACACAGCCTTGATGAGTGTAGATGTAGCAACGGTGCCGTTTTCCATACTTAAAAAATTGTTTTCCCATCCGCTTACGCATAATGGAATAGAAAGATTTATGAAAGATTGGGAAGAATATTTGAAAAGGTAAGCACATTTGTTTTGCTTTTATAATAGCTTCATGCTATATTATTACCAGAATATCAAACACTTCGACTAATTTCATTGAAATAACCTTACAACTTCAAACTTCCACTAATTGTTAGGTTCAGTGGTGAAAACTACCGATATATATCGGAAGGAGGGACGGTGCATCTTTCAAATAATCTTGGAGAAAGATGCCAGAATAAATTGAGTCCAAGAAAAAAGAAAAATAATAACGACGAATTAGAAACAAAAGAAAACGAGAAAACACAGCAGAAAGAAAAAGCAGAAGAAAAAGATATGGAAAAGAAGGAAGAAAAGAAAAAGAAAACAACAAGGAAAAAGAGTTCCGGTGGCAAACAAAAATCCAGTGATTCCTCAAGAAAATCTTCTTCAGATGATAAAAAGAATAACAACCAGGAAGATATTATCGCAGGAAACAATAAATCGAAGGATAAGATAAGAGAAGTTGAAATCGACATATCTCAGCTTCAAAAAATGCCCATAAAGAAGCTGTATGACTTGGCCAGGAAATACGAAATTACGGGGTACACACAGATGGCAAAAAAAGATCTTATTTTTGCTATTTTAAAGGCGCAGACAGAATCATATGGTTACTTTTTTGATCAGGGCATACTGGAAATTACAGATGGGGGATATGGTTTTTTAAGATCACTGGATAACAATTTACTTCCAAGCTCCCACGATATCTATGTTAGTCAATCTCAGATAAGACGGTTTAGTTTGAGCACTGGAGATTGGATTGCAGGACAGGTAAGACCACCAAAAGAAGGAGAAAAGTATTTTGCGTTGCTTCGTATTGAAGCCATTAACCAAAAGCCTTTGAGTTTTGCTGGTGAGAGGATAGCCTTTAAAAATCTGGTTCCCATTCATCCTGATGAGAGATTTTATCTGGAAACTACGAGAAATATTATTAGTACCAGATTAATTGATCTTTTCTCTCCCATCGGTAAAGGGCAGAGAGGTCTTATAGTTGCTCCTCCAAAGGCCGGAAAAACCACGTTGTTGAAAGAAATCGCAAATGGAATAGCTACCAATCATCCCAATACAATTAGATTGATCTTACTAATTGATGAAAGACCTGAAGAGGTTACTGATATTAGACGATCAACAGATGCTGAAGTAATTGGAGCGCCCTTTGATATGCATCCTGAAAAGCAGTTGAAGGTAGCCGAGCTTACACTTGAAATGGCTAAAAGACTGGTCGAATTCGATTACAATGTTGTTATTTTACTTGATAGCATAACCAGATTGGCAAGAGCCTACAACCTCTATGTACCACCAAGTGGAAAATTATTAAGCGGCGGGGTCGATCCATCAGCGTTGTACAAACCAAAGCATTTCTTTGGTGCAGCAAGGAATATTGAAGATGGTGGAAGTTTGACAATAATATCAACCGCACTTGTGGAAACAGGCAGTAAAATGGACGAAGTAATTTTTGAGGAATTTAAAGGTACGGGAAATATGGAACTTGTCCTGTCAAGGCAGCTTGCAAACAAGAGGATATTCCCTGCTATTAATTTAAATCTTTCCGGTACAAGAAAAGAAGAGCTGCTTCTAAAAGAGGAGCAACTCAGAAAGATGTGGGTGCTCAGAAGAATGCTGGATTCAGCAAACGAAGAAGAAGGATTGAGACTTATCGTTGATAAATTGAAATCTACAAAAACCAATGAAGAATTTCTTGACTTAATAGATTCGGAAAAGAGCAGGTATTGATATCGGGAGGAGTGCTAGGAGATGTCGCAATGCGCTGTTGGTATTGATCTGGGTGGTACTGATACCAAAATTGGAATCGTTGATGAAAATGGAGATATATTGTTAAAGAAAACAATATCAACAAAAGTTGAAAATGGAAAAGTTAATGTAATTAACAGAATAAGCGAATGTGTGAACAAAATGACTGAAGAATTACACAGTAAATACCCTTCTATGAAACTCTTAGGTATAGGGATTGGCTCTCCAGGGCAGATTGATAAAGAAAATGGTGTCGTGTTGTTTTCTCCAAACTTTCCTGACTGGAAAAATTTTGGTGTTGTTCCTCTGGTTGAAGAACGGACGAAAATTAATTCTTATATCGAGAATGATGCGAACTCTTTTGTTCTTGGAGAGTGGGCCTTTGGAAAACATAAAGGATCGAATCATATCATTGGTCTTACGCTTGGTACAGGTGTGGGAAGCGGTGTGATCTCACATGGACAATTAATAACGGGATACAACGGTTATGCTTCAGAATTGGGACATATGATTATTGACTCAAATGGTCCCATATGTGGCTGTGGTTCACATGGATGTGTTGAAGCCTTTGCGTCTGCAACTGCAATGATTAAGTACGCTAACGAATCAAGGAAAAGATTTCCTGATTCGCTAATTTTTGAATCTGACAGAATAAATGCGAAGACCATTATAGAAGCTGCAAAAGATAATGATGAATTGGCTACAATGATCTTCCGAAGGTTGGTCAAAGCCCTAGCAATTGCAACGGGTAATTTTATTCACATTTTTAATCCTGAAGTAATTATATTCGGTGGAGGAATAAGTAGAGCCGGTTCTTTTCTCTTGAATGCCATAAAGGATGAATATCGTAAATATACCATGATATCTTTTCAAGAAACAGCAGCAATAGAACTAAGTAATCTGGTTGAGGACGCCGCAATAAAAGGAGCATCTTCTATAGTTTTTTATCGTCTAAGCTAGGTTTCAGTTTTTGAGTAAGAATGTGAGCTCTTCTCGTTGGCTCTGGAATTTTGAAGGTTTTTGTGAATGCCAGCGTTATTCTAACTGAACTAATAACATCTATCATGTGCCCCGGTGAAACAAAAACAGGTTTGGTGTTTGTTCTGGTTCGCAGTACAGCACCAATTATTTTGTTTTCTCTGCCAAACAATGCTGACCAATTTCCTTTCGTTCTTTCAGGTTCATTAAATGTACCAAATAGTTTGCTTTTTGCAATGCCTATGGTAGGTATTTGCAAAAAAAGACCCATATGAGCTGCCAGACCCAGCCCTCTTGGATGAGCAATACCCTGACCGTCAAAAAAGAACAATTCAGGTTTTGTTTTGAGTTTTTTTAACGTTTTTAGAAATAGTGGGCCCTCTCTAAAGGAAAGTAATCCGGGTATATAGGGGAAGTCTATTTTATCTGAGTACTGAACATAATCAATTACATTGGATTGTTTATCTAAGATAACTATTACACATAAACCAACATATTTTGAAGGAAAAGAGATATCAACTCCTGCAACTAATTCTGGTATTTTGCTTACACTTTTGTGAATGAGTTTTCTTTTCAGTTCATTTTGCAATGAAACAGCTTCGCTGTAACTAAGATTCCATTCATGTAGCTTTACATAATTCAAAGTTACCACCCCTTATTGGAATTATAAGGGAATATGCGGTAAAATTGCACACAGAGAGCATAATTTGGGGGTGTTTTAATGGATTTTTCTATAAAGAAATCAGATATTCTATCCAAACTCGAGACAGTTTCAAGCGCTGTTGCAAGTAAAACTGTAAAACCAGTGTTATCCGGAGTGTTATTCAAAACAATAGACGAAAAGAAAATAGAACTTGTTGCAACTGATCTTGAAACATCTATTAAAACGTTTGTGGAACCAATCAAACTTAATGATGGAGAAGCTTTTGTGGTTGAGGCTAAGGTACTTCTTGAGATAGTTAGAAATCTTCGTGAGGGGGTAATAGATTTCAAAATTGAAGAAAACAACCTAACGATTGAAATGGGACAAAGCTTTTTTACGTTGCCAACAATGGATGCTTCTGAATTTCCAGAGATTTCGCCTACAGAAGGAGGAATTAAGCTAGAAACGTCTGTTACCAATTTGGAGTTAATGATAGAGCGATCAATCTTTTGTGCTGCTAAAGATGAGTTTATGAGAAATTTAAATGGAATCTACTGGGAGCTTGAAGACGGTTATCTAAGGCTTGTTGGTGCAGATGGATTCAGACTCGCTCTTGTAGAAAAGAAAATTGAAACAGATGTTGAGGATAATTTTTTACTGGCACTCAAAAGCATGAAGGATTTACAAACAAGTATGAAAAATGCGTCTTCAGATAAAATGCTCATTGAATACGACGGCTCCCGCGTTGGTTTTTACTTCAACGATACAGAAATGATAGCAAGGGTTGTGGATGCGGAATTCCCGGATTATAAAAAGGTTCTGCCGAAGGCATTTAAGACAAAAGTAGTAGTTGACTCAGCTGATTTTATGGATGCCGTTAAGAGAACCTCAATTACAGCAAGATTAGGTAGTGAGTCTGTTAAACTTGAAATTGAGGAAGAAAGAATGGAATTATTGGCGAAAAGTCCGGAACATGGTGAGGCAAAAGAGGAAATTACGGTTAAAAAAGATGGTGAAGATCTTACCATTGCATTTAATCCTAAATTCCTTTTGGAGTCCATGAAGAACATCGATACTGATGAAACGGAACTAAATTTTGTGGATTCAAACAGCCCTTTACAAATGAATCCTGTTGACGTTTCAGGTTATCTTTATATAATAATGCCTATTCGTCTAATATGATTCTTGATGAAGAGTTATATAGAATTGGTTTTGGCTGGGATGTACATCGAATTGAAAAAGAAAAAGGCAATCTTTATGTTGGAGGAATAAAGGTTTCTGATGATTATCGAGCAATAGCTCATTCTGATGGTGACGCCCTTATTCACTCCTTAATTGATGCAATGTTTGGTGCGCTTTCTGAAGGAAATATTGGCATCATATTTCCTTCAGATGAAAAAAACAGAGGTCGTAGAAGTACAGAATTACTGGAAGAAGCCATTGATGTACTGAAAAAGAGTTCGTTCAGAGTTGTTAATATAGATAGTACCGTTATAATCAAAGAAGTCAATCTGGGAGATCAAATAAATGAAATGGTAATACTCTTATCAGATACGTTTGGTATTAATAAAAGAAAAATAAGCATCAAACCAAAATCTGGCAATGGCATTTACGAAAGAGTTTTAATGGCTTACAGTACTTTATTATTGGAGAGAAGAGGGTGAAACTTTGCCAGAATACAAATATGAAGCAGTGTCTCAAAATGGAAAGAAGCAAAAAGGTAGAATAAATGCGGGAACACAACTCGAGGCCCTACAGTTGCTAAACAGTCAGGGTTACGTTGTAACTTCCATCAATGTCATATCAAAAGAGAGAAAATCCAGTACAACAGCACTTTTTCCAATTGGAAAGAATGAATTAAGCATTTTTGCCAGACAGTTATCCACGATGGTGTCTTCTGGCGTGAGAATCAGGGAAGCGTTACAGGTCTTATCGAATCAACAGGTATTTTCCGGAAGATTTAGAAGAATTCTATCCAATGTTGTTGTCTCTATAGAAGGCGGACTTAGTTTTAGTGAAGCCCTTGAAAAAACTGGCGTTTTTGATAAATTGTTTATCAATCTTGTACGTGCAGGTGAAGCTGGTGGTGTACTTGATGAATCACTGGAAAGAGTTTCAGATTTCTATGAAGGAATGGTTGATCTGCAAAATCAGGTAAAGTCCGCTATGTCTTATCCGCTTTTTATGATGGCTTTTGCTATCGGTATTGTTGGAGTTATTTCGTTCTTTATTCTTCCAAACTTGATAAGTGCCTTTGGCGGTAACTTTGAACCCGGCGGAATGATGGGAATTTTACTATCCCTGAATGAAATACTGAAAAATCACTGGTTGTTAATTTTGATAGGTGCGGTAGGCTTATTTGTTGGGCTCAGGGTTTTCATAAAGACTAAGTATGGAAGGCTTTTTAAGGAAAAACTTGGTTCACTAATACCTCCCATAAGAAGATTGAGAGACATGACCGCACTTGAACGTTTCACAAGAACACTTGCTGTACTTGTATCAAGTGGAGTTGACCTCCCAACCGGACTGGAACTAGCTGGAGAAGTTTCAGAAAGTCCGAAGGTATATAAAGCAACTATAAATGCTGTAGATGCAATCAAAGGTGGAGAAGCAATACATACTGCACTTGAAAAACAGAAAGTCTTTCCATCAATTGTAATAAGTATGATTGCCACCGGCGAAGAAACAGGCAGGCTTGATGATGTTATGTTTAAGGTTTCAGATTTTTATCATGCCCAGGTAACAACCGCTCTAAAGAAACTTGTATCTCTTGTAGAACCTATAATGATAATGTTTATAGGCGGTTTTATTGGATTCCTGGCTTATACGATGTATGATGCTATCTTTGCCATGGAACAGAGCATTGGTTAAAAGGTTAGATGAATCTTACAGAGATCTTGATGGTGCTTTTTATTTTCGGAATTGTGCTAACAATTATCGGTATTAATGTAAACGCAATAAGTCGCTCATCCAACATCATGTTTTCTAAAATAAGGTTAGATTGTTTTTTGGAGGAAGCAAGATATAGAGCAATCAACAGTTCAAAAAGAATTACTATATACTATCAGAGGGATAAAGATCGTTTTGTAACATCTGAAGGAACGGAATTGAATGGTTTTTTAGGTTCCAGCTCTGACAATGTGATATTTGGATTTAGTGGAACTGGCGCATTTTTTGTTGTAAGCGGAAGTACCACATTTTATTTTGAAGATAATTCAAAATTGACAATATTACCTGTTACAGGACAATTGCGTTATTAGGGGGAAGATGGGTGTTTGAACAGTTTATCACCACGCTTTATTCAGGTAAAATAAATACCGAAATAACAAGGGCTCTGATAAAGGGTAACAAAATAGAACCAATATTCCATGCCTTACAAATTGGTGAAGATTCGTTAGAAAAGGCAAGTGAAATTTATTTCGAAAACAACACCATCCCGCCTGATGAAGTATTTGTTACCTCAATTCACCCATCCAAAGCGGTTTTTCAACAGCTAGAAATGCCTAGCGTGAAAAATAAAAAGAGTTTTCTTCGAATAGCAAACTTTAAAATAGCTACCCAGTTTTCTCTGTCTCCCGAGGAAACAATAGTCAGTCCTTTAACCAGTGTTAAGGCTATACGGTCAGGAATTGTTCCTACCATTGCAGTTACAAGAAATACAATGTTGAAAGAAAGATTAACCAAACTGAGTAATCTTGGATTTCCTGAACCTGACATTGTTGATATCAGTCCCTTCCCAATAATGAAGGTTACACCTGAAAGCGTTCTTGATGGTTTTTCTTTTGTATTTCTTGTTGATTATGATTTTTCAGTGTTTATGGCTATAAAACAAAAAGAGATTGTTGGGCTGAATTATATCGACAATGGTTTTTCTGAATTACTCGAAAACATTGAAGATGATTTTTCATTTGATCCGGATGAAATAGTACTGAATTTTTTTAATTCGATCGAGAACGTTGAAAAAAGCCTTATAGAAAAATTTTCAGATATGCTTGAATCCATTCTTGGATATCAACTGAGAATGTATATTACGAATACACTTTCAAACTCCCCCAATATGACTCAATCAGAGGAGGAAGCTTATAACAAAGTATTTGTGAGATCTCAATCAAACCTATCCACAGCGATCTACAAAGAAGCCCTTAACAGGATTCTTGAGGGTAAAAAAATAGTGAACAGTCTTCCTTTAAAGTATAATAAGCCTATAACACCTTCTTTTACATCACAGGGAATGTTGTTACGGGGAGGTGAGTATCTTGGAAGACATAAGCTTGCATTCAAAGAAGCGTTCAATAAGGGTGTTTGATTTTGTTTTGTTGCTTATTGTAGGTTTAGGGATGGTTTTTGCCGGGCATTTTGTTATTTCCAGGATATTTGCCGGAAATCTTGATAATCTTTCAAGGAATAAAAGCTTTTTGCTTAACGAATTGAATTTAGAGCTAACGGGAAATCCAGCCAGAGATTTAGAACTCGTAAAGGCAGAGAGAGAAGCGCTGGATGTAGAATTTGGTAAATACAATAGAAATATTAATGAACTTATCTCCCATATTGACTTAAAGGAAAAAGATATACTTTTTCTAAATATAGTTGAAGCCTATCTTTCTGATACACAAGCACTCCAAACTACTTTTAATAAGCTTGAATATAATGGTGACACTGGTGAATTGCTATATTATGTAGTTTACGAGCAAAATAAAATTCCCGAAAAACTGAGTCCCCTTGAAATACCTAACAGTGTAGTAGTTAATATCAGCAAAACGGATGAAATAGAGTTCAGTGATTATGTTCTTAAGCTGGTTAATTTGCAGGTGGGTGAGTAAGATGGCTGAGAGTGAAAACAAGAATATAACCCTCATTTCACCAAAATACAAAAAGAGAGCTAAAAAAACATTATACCGCCTGGATAAGAAAGCAATTTCAGCAAAGACAGCAATAATTGTACTGTTGTGCGTCATTTTACCTACTTTTGGTTATTTTATCGCGTTTTACGCTTATACAGGTTTAACCTCTGTTGAAAATTTAACCAGAGAGTTTAATGAACTGGAAAATACTTTCAAGTCAGTGCAACAACTAAAGCAAGTTTATAATAATACCGTTGATAAACTGGTCAAATTGAGTAAAACAGATGAAATTGCAGCAAGACTTGATTTGACTTCACAGCCTGGAGAGTATAATGATATAAAGTATAAAGCTGAACCTGAAGAAATGCTGCCTTTAGTAAATATGCTGTTCACAGATCCGGGTATAAAAATTAATTCTATAGTATTGCGGTCCAATCTTGGTTTTCCTGTGTTACCTGAAACACGGTTAGAATCTGGAGTTATGTTAGAATTAAGTGTTAACTACACCATTTCAAGGCAAATCCAATGAGAGGGTTTTGATATGATCAAACTTGCCTTCTGGATTGTGATTATTATTGGACTGTCCGTAGCATTAATATCTCTGGTTGTATTGTTACAACCGATGCTGATTGTATCTTCTGGCAATGGGTTACCACCACCGGGCCAAATAGATACCAGTTTACTGGAAGAAAAGGTGGAAATGAAAAATCATTTCATTCCATTATATGCTTCCCAGGAAGAGGTAGTACAGTCCATGGTAGATATCGGAGAGGAAGCAACGTCATTAAACTATAAAGGTTACTTCGTTGTGAAGGGTATAGAATACGCCATGCTTGAAACAAATGATGAGAAACGTATAACCCGCGTTGGAGATAGTATCGGTAATTATCTTGTATATGGAATAACCGAATTCGCCGTTTTACTAAATGATACAAGAAACAACAATTTTATCGTTGCAAGATCGCTTGATGAAGATTGATAAAAGGGGCTATATTAGAGCTTATTGGGGTGATTGTTGTGAAAAAGATTAAACAGACTATTATCTGGTTCTTTGTTATTTTTACTTTGATTGCAGGCACAAGTATGGCTGGTGCTCTGGAATCGGTAATACCAGGATCAGAACCTGAGTCGGTTGATATAACATTTGTTTTCTCCAGCTCAGTAGAGGAGGAAAGTGTTACCTTTAATGCCAATCCTTCAAAAACAATCTACTCTCTTGAAATAGAAAAAATGACAGGTAAAAACATGGACTTACCCCTGCGGAATGGCCCTGTTGAGGGAATTTGGACAAGAATGCTAGAAAACGACCGCTTCATGGTTAATGTTGCCCTGCTTGTTCCAGCAAAGGAAGAACCAGAATTGGTCGTTGAGGAAAATCAAATCACTCTGAAGTTTTGGCGCTCCAGCAAAAGGGTTTCAATAGACAGCTTCAAAGCTTATGGTATGGACATAAAATCAGTGATTTCTTATCTTTTCGGAACAAATTTGCTCAATCTACCCTATGTGGTCACCCCTTCAATAAGTAACATAAGAGTAAATGTTGGTTTTTCTTCCACATATCCAGAAGATATATTGAGAAATGTTTTAATATCTCTTGGAAAAAAAGTTGGTTACGCTTATTTGACTGATGGGACTTTCTATATGGGAACACCTGAAGAAGTTACAGATGTTGTTAATGCTTTCTGGAAAACGTATATTGGTGTCGACATAAAAACAGGAGATGGAATTACAGGCGAACTTGATAAAATCAGAAATCGGTTACCCATTGAAGCCTTCCTTGAATATCTGCCAAACATGTCAACATTACTAGCCTTTGGTGATCTTGAAACACATATGATGTTATCGGAACTCCTGACAAGCTCGTACGTAACCGAAGAATATTCAGTTGATAAGAGTGTTGTCGACTTTGTTAGTTTTGATGATTTGGTAGCTTTTGGCGGACAGATAGCAAGACTTTTATGTGAGAACGATGTGGTGATAGAGGCAATTCCCCAGTTAAACAAACTTATCATTTCTGGAAAAGATAACGATGTTAATAAAGTAATAGATTACTTAAAACAGTACGAATCGCAGATTCAGGAAGAAACTGGATCTGATGAAATGAGGCGTATTGAAGTAACACTACCGGAAAACTTTAAGATAATTGAAGAGTTTATGAATCAAGATCTTGTATCCGCAATTACTACTGCTGAAACTGTTAGTTCAACTGAAACAGCTGATGCATCAGAAAATGAAGTCACTACAAAGGTTATTCGAGAAAGGATAACTTTATCTGATTCGATACTTCAGATAGTTAAAGAGTTTTCAGATGACCC
>JASMTM010000164.1:0-6684 GCA_041694295.1 Petrotogales bacterium | reverse complement strand
CAGAGATACGATCTGTCGGCTGTATGGAACTAATATAGATTCAAAAGAAGTCAGCAATTTTCTAAAAGGTGAAGTAGATGATTCAACATTTTCTAACCCACCCGAGAATTTTAAGGATGCAGTTATTTCTCAAGTTGGAAATTACCTCTACAAAAAGTTCTTTGAGGGTTATACGAAAAAACAATGGGAAACAGATCCAGAGAATTTGTCACCCGGGCTGGCAAAGAGAATACCTGTAAGGACAAATCGTGATGATAGGTATTTTACAGATAAATACCAGGGCATCCCTTCAAGAGGGTACGCAACGCTTGTAGGTAACATGCTGGAACATGAAAAAATATCGATATTGACAGGAGCTGACTTTTTTAAGATTAAAGATGGTTTATCCTGTGATCTGACGGTTTACACGGGTGAACTTGACAGATTTTTTGATTATAAATACGGGAAATTACAGTATCGTTCTCTTGAGTTGAAATTGAAAACTTTTGAAATGGAGCATTATCAGCCGGTATCTGTTGTTAACTATCCGGGTGATTATGACTGGACCAGAATAACTGAATTTAAACATTTTCTAAAAGAAGGTGAAAGTGTAAATAAAACAACTGTCTGTTTTGAATATCCCAAAGCGGAAGGTGAGCCATACTATATTGTTCCTACAAATGAAAATTTTGAACGGCGGGCAAAGTATATGAAGGAAGTAGAGCATCTGGAAAACAGTCGTAGATATTTGTTCGTTGGTCGGCTTGCGGAATATAAGTATTACAACATGGATCAGGTAATATCAGCAGTGCAGCAAAAAATCAGTTGTTATTAAGTATTTCTCTATAAAAATCATCTGTTATTTTAGGATTTCCGTTTGTAGCATATATATTGGGGTTGAACAGATCGAATGATTTGTAAATGCAGCTCGAAATGCTTCCACCGGCTTCCTGCACCAAAATTATCCCGGCTGCTACATCCCAGGGTTTCAACTGTTCCTCCCAGAAAACTTCAGCTCTTCCAGCAGAAACATAACACAAATCCAGACACGCGCTACCAGTTATTCTTAAAGCCCGACATTTGTTAATTGCTTTACTGATCCTGCTGCACAACCTTTGGTATGATTTTGATGAAGAATATTGTAAGCCTGTATGAGCAGAGCATTCTGTCAATTTGTTTATGTTACTTGTATGAATTTGTTTTCCGTTAAGGTATGCGCCTTGATTTTTTACTGCAGTGAACATTTCATTGGTTGATGGATCGTAGGTGACACCCAACAAAACTCTGTCTTTATCCACCAGTGAAATACTGGTTGAAAAGTGAGGACTCATCCGGGAAAAGTTTGTGGTTCCATCGATAGGATCGAGAATCCACAATAACTCTCCTCTTGTGACTTCTTTGGTTTCTTCTCCAAGAAAAGAAGCTTCAGGAAGCAATTCATTAACGTAGCTTTTTAACCAGTTTTCCATCTGATAATCGGCATCTGTAACAATGTCTCTGAATCCTGATTTCTTTTTAATCTTCTTTCGGGATTCAAGATCAAGGCCTTTCCAGAGTTCTTTGATTTTCTTCTCCAGTTTTTCTACAATAGATGAAAGACTCGATTCATCCACGCAATTTCACTCCAAGAGCCTTCACTGCTCCTACAATCTTATTTACCACAGCGTTGATCCTATCATCCTTTAATGTTTCTTCATAGGATTCGAAAACAAGCGTAATGGTTATGCTTTTTTCACCTTCAGGTATACCTTTGCCTGTGTATATGTCCTTGAGTTTTATCTCACTAAGTATCTTATCTGAATTATCGGCGATAGTCTTTTCGATTTTTTCGTAGGGCATATCTTGAGACATAATGAAAGATAGATCTCTGAAAACGCGTGGATACTGCGAAATGGCAAATTTTTTCTTACTAGAAATACTTTCGGAATGAAGGTCTATTAATTCTAATTCAGCCACATATACATCCTGATTCTTGATATCGTAGTCCTTTTCGACAATTCTGGCGTCGATTATTCCGGCAAAACCTATTTTTTCCCCGTTAACGTAAATGTCGAAGGAAGCACGGTCTTCAAGAAAGTTCTCTTCTGATTTAGCAAAATTGAAGTCATATCCAAGCGACTCCAGGATTATTTCAATGTTTCCTTTGAAGGAATAAAAGGAAATGTTTCTTTTATCAGTGTAATCATTAGGATTTTCCAGCCCGGTTTCAAGCAAACCCAGAACTTCCTTTTCCTTTGACCTCGCTGTGAAAATGTTACCCACTTCAAACAACCTCAGATCAAAATTCTGCCTTCTAACATTATAAGAAGCCGTGTCCAATAACCCATAAATCAATGAAGGTCTGAGAGCAGCCATGTCAAGAGACAACGGATTTTTCAACATTTTATAGGACTGGCCAAGTTTTTCTGGATTCTCAGGACTGATAAAGCTGTAGGTAACTGTTTCAAAAAAGCCAAGGCTACTCATGATGTTTTTGAGTTTCTGGATTTTTTGGAGCTTTAAAGGAACCCCCAACCCTTTTGCTGGCAGTTGTGGAATTTTTGATACTATTTTATCGTAGCCATAGATTCTACCAACCTCTTCGGCAAGATCATTTTCCTGTTCTATATCGAATCTGTGAGATGGCACGATAACATCCCATCCATCGCCTTTTTCTTCTAGAGAAAAATTCAACTTTTCAAGAATTTTTGTGATGTTTTCAATCGGGATCACAGATCCGAGTATTTGATCAACCTTCCATTTTCTAAGGTGTATTTTTTTCCTGTTAAAAAGTGTTCCTTCATCAACTATTTCAGTAACTGGTTTAGCTTCTGCGAGATCCATAAGTAAATCAGCGAGACGCTTTATTACATATTCGGAGTCTTCTGAATCGACTCCTCTTTCAAATCTGTAAGAGCTGTCTGTAGTAATACCCAATCTGCGGGACGTTTTTCTAATTCTGATGGGGTCAAAAACTGCGACTTCCAGTAGAACTTTCTTTGTATTTTCAGAGATACCTGAGTTTTCTCCACCCATGATACCAGCCAGAGCGAGTGGTTCTTTTCCATTTGTAATTAATAGATCCTCAGGTTTTAAATTGACCTCTGTTCCGTCCAGTAATGTTATTTTTTCACCTTCTTTTGAAGATCGGATAACGATTTTTGAACCGCCGATCTTTTCAACATCGAAAGCGTGAACAGGATGTCCGGTTTCAAGCATGATGTAGTTTGTGATGTCAACAACATTGTTTATTGGTCTAAGTCCTGCCGAAATAAGCCTTCTTTTAAGCCAGAGAGGCGAGGATTTGATTTGTATATTATCGAGCATCAAAGCTGTATATCTTACACATCCGTCATCATCAATTTTTACGGTAAGTTTTTCACTGCCTTGTGGATTACATTTTACAGGAGGGAGTGAGATATTTTCATCAAAGATTGCAGCGAATTCCCTAGATATTCCAAGTATCGAAAGGCAATCTCCTCTGTTTGCTGTTAGTTCCGCCTCGATTACAGGGTAATTTAGTTTAAGTAGCTTTTTAGCATCTATACCCGGTTTCACTGGTTCGTCAAATCGGAAAATTTGCTCCGACTTCTCCTCGAATTTCATCTCCTCAAGAGATATAAACATTCCTTCTGATGTTTTTCCATGGAACTCTCTTTCTCTGATTTCCAGGTCCCAGATTTTTCCTCCCTTAAGTATTACAATTACGCAATCTCCTTCTTTAACTGTTTTATCCGAGGTGACAATAGTAGCTTTTTCTTTTCCTGCATTGACTTCTGTTATAACAAGATTGTCAGCATCAGGATGTTCTTCAACCTTTTCGATTTTTGCTGATACTGCTCCTTCAATATAATTCCATGGATATTCAATGGATTCCACTTCAGTGCCGCTTAAAGATAGTTTTTTTGAAAGGTCTCTATCTGTGATATCAGGAATTTTTACAATATCGTTGACCCATTCAATAGGATATCTCATTCTACGACCCCCCTGAATGATTCCAAAAACCTCTTGTCATTACGCAGTAGGTCGCGGATGTCTGACAGGTTATATTTAAGCATGGCTATCCTCTCTACACCCGTTCCCAGAGCAAATCCTGACCATTTTTCAGGATCATAACCTACGTTACTCAATACATTGGGATGAACAATGCCTGCACCAAGTATCTCTACCCAGCCAGTACCTCCGCAACTTCTGCATCCTTTCCCCATACAGATACCGCAGGAAACATCGACTTCAAAACTCGGCTCTGTAAAAGGAAAGAAGCTGGGTCTCAGACGCACCTCTCTCTTTTCTCCAAGTATTCTTTTTACGAAATTTTCAAGTACTCCTTTAAGGTGGGCAACAGAAACCTCTCTATCAACATAAAGCACTTCAAATTGTGTGAACATCGGAATGTGTGTCATATCAGGCGTATCTTTTCTAAAACATCTTCCTGGAGAGAAAATAGCTATTGGTGGTTCTCTGTTTTCCATTGTTCTTACTTGAACTGGAGATGTATGAGTTCGCAAAAGTTTGTTCTCTTCTACGTAAAAGGTATCATGCATATCTCTTGCGGGATGCCATTCAGGCGTATTTAAGGCTTCAAAATTGTAATAAGGTGTTTCAATTTCTGGTCCTGTTACCACTTCAAAACCCATACTTACCCATATATCCTGGATTTCATTGAGGGTTTGAGTGATTAGATGCAGTGATCCTATTTCTCTCTTTGCTCCAGGCATTGTGTAATCTTTTTTTTGACTGAGTTCCTTTAGTTTATGTTTTTCTTCCTCCAATTGTTGTCTTTTTATCTCAATTTGTTTCTCAATTTCATTTTTGTATTTGTTCACTTTTTTCCCAAAGGCCTTCTTTTTATCTGCAGGTATATCTTTAATCTGTTTGAACATGGCTGTGATAATACCTTTTTTGCCAAGATATTTTGACTTGACATTTTGAAGGTCGTTTAATGATGATGAATTTTCAATATCACTTATTGCTTTGTCAAGTGAAAATTGTTGAGTTTGCAACATCAAGACACCTCCAGTAGCATTTTAGCGAAGTTAATTCCTATTGCAGTTCTTACAAGTACCTTCAAATGTAATTTTTACGCTCTCCGTAATAAAACCCTCTGGCGGGATTTCTTTAAAGCAATCAACGAGTTTTTCTCTGTCAATAGGAATGTCATATACCTTATGACACTTTCTGCAAATGAAATGTGGATGTACCTTTGTATTGGGATCAAATCGTTTCATGCCATTCACACGGGCTACCGCGTTAATTAAACCTTCCTCTTCCAGCAGCTCAAGCACATTGTATATGGTTGCTATGGAGATATTTGGATGTGTTTTCAAAACAATTTTAAATATCTCCTCTGCTGAAGGGTGGTCTGTATTGCCCTCAAGTGCTTTTAAAACAGCTACACGCTGTGGAGTTATTCTGTAGCCTTTATTCTTTAAATATTTTACGGCCTCATCGGTTCTTAACATATTATAAATGCCTCCTATGATGTTTTATTCATTATACAACAAAATATGGCATCCTTTTAAAGATGCTCATTAACGATACGTTAAGAGAGTTGATTAAGGATTTCTATTTGATATGGTATTTATCCGGTATTATTCCTGATAAAAGCTCTTCGTATTCAGTATTGTTCAGGTTTCCCATAATGGCTAATTTGTTTCCGTTATCAAATTCTTCTACATAATATTGTAAGCTGTATTCGTTGCACATCAACTGTATTTTATCCATGAAATCTTCTGTTGACACTCCAGAAAAAAGGTAAATGATAATTCTTCCCATGGATGAAGAAAACAAATAGAGCACGTAGATAGAAGATTCTTTGATATTATTGCTTAATGGTATAAAATCCATGGCGCTCCAATGAAAGTTGTTTATGATAAAATTTTCAGAAAATTTCATGGGTGAATCGACAACGTTCTTTTCATCAAGGATATTGTAAAGCATCAGTGATCCTTCATTTGAAAGTTGACTGTAATTTTTGTAACTAACTTCAATAGTATGAAAGGGGTACCTTTTTACAAGTTTTAACAATCTGTTGTTTTCATCGATTGTAATTTCAAATCTCACATCGTTACTGCTAATAATAAACTTATTGCTTGAAGGTAAATCGATAAAGAATTCTACGGTATAGTTCTCGTTTATTATTGTTCTAATGAAAGCGTCTTCAACATCACTTATAGGGATTAGGGGTTCCAACGCAGTATCGCCCAAAATAACATATTCACCTTTTGGATTTCTATACCACGCATACTTTCGATATGGGGTTGTCACCAGAACCAGTTTGCTTGGACCACTTTTATAAACCTTTTCATAACGCACTACGTGGGCAATACCATCTTCCCTAACAGAACGTTCAACTTCATAAACTGCGTTGTTTAAGTCCCTTGCTGTTTGTTCGAGCAGAGTTCTCTCATCTTTGTTGGCAGCAAGTAAATTAAAAAATGCAGAAACAATAATGCCTGTAAGAATAATTTTTTTGATCATAAACAATACCTCTATTAAAATCCTGTTCCAAGTACCATGTAATCTGGTTCAGTGTTATCACTCTCATTAAAAAAGCCCACAGAACGTCTCACCAGTTCGTCATCGATTTTTTCAAAGTTAGATAAATCTACATTTCTTTTTATTTCATTGTTTGTTTCAGAAGCATTTTTACTGGCAATTATTATCGTGTTGTTTGAAATAAAGTCAATACCCGTGAAAAGAACCAAAAGACATGCAGCAGTAGCT
>JASMTM010000163.1:0-3490 GCA_041694295.1 Petrotogales bacterium | reverse complement strand
AAAATTATACAGTATTTATCGAAGAGCTTGACAAGGAAGTCGATGTTTCTGATGTGAAACCAAAAATGTCCATTTACTATCCAGATGAAGAAGAAGCAGCTACGGTTGTTGAAGATGTAGATTTATTCCCACATGAGCTTCTCAGTTTTTACTACAAAGAGACCACTAAATGGACTCAGAGAAAAGAAATGGACAAAGAGATATTTACCGAATCACAGGTTGCATTGTTCCCCGTGTCAGCAAGAATTCTTTACTCGGGCGAAACAATGACGGTTGGTAAGTTGAAAGAATTTGTAGATTCCTTTGGCAAATATCCACGATCATCTGATGAAGCTGTGCTTGAAGTAATTTCAACCATGAGTGGATATGTTGATATTCTTGAGCTGCTTGATGTTTCTGACGACGTTGCCTTTGTTGGAAAAGCCAAATTCAGTAATGAACTCAGTGCAAACAATCCTGTTGTTACAATTGAAAATCCTGAACTCAGATATGAAGTTCTTGGTAAGCTCGTTTCTGCTAAATTTTATGAAGTTGATAATTCATTCTTTGCAGAATTACTCACAGAAACAGAGCCAAATAAGATCAAGTTGACAGGAACAATTTATGGTGTAATTGAGAATGCTGAAAATTCTTCATTAGTAACCAATAATGAACTTAAAGAGCTTTTCTTTGCTGAAGGCCCACATTCATTGGTTACAAAGCTTTCAGGTGATTACACATTGTTCCTGGAAAAACATGAAGATGATGAAAATATCACTGATTACTTCCTGAGGGTATTTAAGGAGTAATTAAAGGTTTTTATAATCGGCCCGCCTGAGGCGGGCTGTTTTTTCTTAAGGGAGGTGATTAAATGAAGCGAGGCGTGAAAATCACGCTTGGCGTAGTCGCAGCTGCAGTTGTTGTTGCGGTTTTACTATATATATTTGTTTTTTCTCCCAAAACAATTACGGTAGACGTTGTTTTTCCTTCCGTAGCTGAGGATAATCCTACTTTAAAGGTGGTTTCTTCTATTGAAGAGAAAAATATTAGTAAGAATTCTCCAACTGTTGAATTGAAGGTTAAGAGGTCGGGAGATGAAGTAGAACTCAAAACCCTTGATGATAATATTCTTGACAGTAAAAACGTTGCCAGAGGTGATGATGAGCTGACAATTGAAATTCCCACACCTGAGATAACTGCCTTTGAATATGAGTTAAAAGAAAATGGACGCCTGGTTGAATTTAACTGGGATGTTGACTATCCTCCCTATAACATTGCTGAAGTAAAACTGCAAAGAAATGGAGTTGTAATTTCTAAAGATGGACAGAAATATACTGATGAGCTCGAACAATTCCAAAACGAAACGCTGTCCTACCAGTTGTTTGTTGAATATACCTATGGACCAGTAGTAATTCTGAGAGAATCTGATGTAAAAAATATAAAAGTTGGTACCCTTCCGGTAAATGTTCAAATTAATGTTGATCTGGGTAAAGGACTTTCAACTGAAAAGGTTATAGTCGCAATAGATGAAGCCACAAAAACTTTGCTGGAAACTGGTAAAGTAACATTTGAAGAAATATCTCAAGGTGGCCATAGCATTGCATTGAGGTACGATAATCTCACTATTTTGGAGAAGTCCGTAACTCTTGACTGGAATGATGGAAATACTCATAATTTCGATTTCACTATACCTTCGGTAAAACTTTCAGATTTTTCACTGGAGATTGTAGATGAAGGATACTTAATAGATTGGGAAACGATTATACCGGAGGATTTTGAAAATGAGGATGTTTCATACAGGATTATGTATGACGATCAAGAAATGGACGTTTTGCAGGAAGAAATAGTAATTCCATTATTTGAAGAGAACAATTTAATAAACGTCATACCATATTATAAAGAAATAAAGTATGGTGAATCACATTCAATTGAACTAAAAGGCAAGCCGCGTTTATCATTGATAGATGTCCCTGAATATGTTGATTCGACCGACGTTAGTATAATAATTGAGTCATACAATGTATCAGATATTGAATGTACATTAAATGGTGAAACAAAAGAGTTATCCACAGATGCCACTATGGTTTCTTTTGAAAACCTGGCGCAGGGAGAACACGAAATTGCTCTAAAAGCTTCAGGTGTTTATGAAACAACTTTAGAAGATTCATCCAGTTTTATCGTTGATACCATACCACCAAATGAGCCTTCGCTGGGATCTGCTGAAATGAAAGATGGTGAAATCCATATAAACTTTGAGACAGTCAAAGATTTAGCTCGATTGGAAGGTGAAATAATCGTTTCAGAACAGCATACAATACCTTTTGAAATAGAGAACAACACGCTGGTTATCCCTGTACCTAAAGAAGACACAGGATTCAGAGGAAAACTCGGAGTAAACGTTACAGCATACGATTTTGCCGGGAATGAATCACAGGAAACTCATTTTGAGATCGAAGTGATTGATTTTAGCAAAATAAAAGAAGGGATTGAGCTTTCAATTGAACAGAGGGATTATGAAGAAGCCAGCGTTTTTGTTAGGTCTAATAATATTACGGAAAATGCTACACTGAATGTTATAGTAACGTCACCTAAAAACACTTATGAATATCGTTATTCTTTATCAGAAAAAATAAAACAAAAGGAGACACTTAAAGACACATATTTTGGAAAGATCAAGCTGGAATACTTCATCGATATTGGTGGTATTAGATCTGAAACTATTACTGCTACTGAAACAGAGATTGAGTTGACCAATCTCAAAGGATTTCACGTTTATCAAACTGCAGAAGATGGCAGATTTTCTGTGGAGTTCTTACAGCTTCCTGATAAAGATGTTTCATATAAGGTACGTAGAAAGATCAAAGGCGCAGATCTTTATCAGGCTATGAGACAGCTGGATTACCGAAAACCTGAGAGACCGGGACAACCGGTTGTCCTTGTTGCTGAATTCGAATCTCCGTTTACTGATACAGAACAGGCTACAATGTCTGTTTATGTTGAAATAGAAGTTTCTGGTGAAGGATATGATTATGAAATAGTCAAAGATAATATACCTCTTTACCAGGGAGCTACCATATTAACCGGAGATAAAACAGATGAAGTTGCATACGATTATAAAGCTTTTCCGATATTAATAAGCAAAGAGCTTACAATTGAAGAAGGATCAACATTGTCATTAAGTGGAGAAGGGTTGGTTCTGCTTCAAGATGGTGCATCGATAGAGGTTGATGGATCACTTGAAATGAAAGGCAGTGGCAAGGGAATACATTTTGAGAGTCTTTCAAAATATTCTCCGTCTTTTTATGAGGGGAGCAAATTTGAGGCGTCAAATATTACATTTACCGGAGAAAATGGAAGACTTTCTGGTAATAACAGCACATTCTTACTTGAAAACTGCGCGTTTTCTGGTTCAGTCATTCCGCTTGTTATGAAAAATGGCAGTGCGCTTGAGTTAAAGAAGGCAACATTTAGTGATGTAAGAACAGCTGCCTATCTATCAGAAATGTCGCGA
>JASMTM010000162.1:0-5554 GCA_041694295.1 Petrotogales bacterium | reverse complement strand
TACAACGGTTATCCAGTTATGAAAAATCCAGATACAGGATGGTGGGAATATCTTTCATTAAAAGAAAAAGGTACGCTTAGCTTAACAGGAAACCTGGTTAAAAAGGATACACCTCCATCAATCAAATTTGATATTCAAGAATATTTTAGGAAAGCAGCTAAACCGGTTGAATATGAAAAGCAAACGGTTACCACGGGAATACTGAAATTTCCTGTGGTGCTTATCAATTTCTCTGACACAGCAACTTCCTTTGATTTATCGGATTTTGAAGAGGTCTTTAACGGAATGGAAAACTCCGTAAAAGATTATTATGAAGAAACATCGTATAGCAAACTCGACATTCAGTTCGAGGTTGTAGGCTGGTACAACGCTCCTGAAAGTCATAATTATTATTCTTCAAGAAAGTATGAGCTGGCCAGGAAGGCAGCGATTTACGGAGATGAAGACCTTGATTATTCACAGTACGATAACAACCACGATGGTAATGTAGATTCGTTGATAATCATACATCAGGGGCAGGGGCAGGAGTTCTCAGGAGATCCTACAGATATTTGGTCACACAAATCGTCTATTTCATACGAAACAAACGACGGAGTAGAAGTCAGAGGATACACAATGCAACCTGAAAGACTCGATTGGGAAGAAAACATTTATATTACAACGATCGGTGTAATCTGTCACGAACTGGGGCACGGATTAGGCCTTCCTGATCTATACGATACAGACGGATCCTCTGATGGTATAGGAGATTGGGGACTTATGGGTCATGGTTCCTGGAATTATCACAATGTACCTGGAGATTCGCCTGCACATCTAACAGGATGGAGCAAATTACAACTTGAGTGGGTTAATCCGTCAGTGCTTGACGACTATCATGGCTCGCTAGCTTTTGATGAAGTCGAATTGCATGAAGATATTGGCATTTACAACAATCCTGTTAGAAAGGACATCGAATACTTTCTATTTGAAAACAGACAGAAAACAGGATATGATAGTGCCCTTCCCGGTCATGGACTTTTAATTTACCACATTGATGAACAGGCAAGACAGTCAGACGATTATCACAGAAAGGTTCATATTGTAGAGGCTGATAACGATAATGCTCTCGATGAATATAAGGGAGACAGAGGTTCAGATGGTGATCCTTTTCCTGGTAAAACAAGAAATACATATTTTACTTCATGGAGTACCCCAGTATCAAAATTTTACGATGGCTCACCCGGACCGAACCTTACATATATTACAGAAGATCAAACAATGATATACACTGAACTGAACTCAACTGCCACCAATATTGTTGCGGGAATCAGTGCTGATGTTGCCTGGACAATTAAAAAAGATTATGATTGGTCTTTTAGCAAGTCTGTAGAGAAAGAAGTCATTAAACTTATTTTAGGAGAGGAAGAAATAATTAAATATATCATTGAAGCAACCAGAGATGAAAGGGAGACAATGGATAGCACCTACACGATAACGGGAAACATTGTTGTTTCAAACACTGGTTCCAGCACAGTTAATGATATTGAAGTAACAGCAGAGCTTTCTAAACTAGAAACAAAAACACTTTCTGGGGCAGAAACAATAGAACCTGGCAAAGACGTATCATACGGTTTTTCTTTCGTAACAAAAGAGAAAAAACTGGAATACACAGTAATTTCAACGGTAACCTCCGAAGATGGCATTGCAACTAACTCAGTAAATGCCATTTTACCTGACGAACCAACCGCCGAAATTTCATTAGACGAAACTTCATCGATAGAGGATGAAATAACAAATTTACCTGAAGGTTTTCAAATTGAACCAGATGTAACGTCAAGAACCTGGCATATTACTGAACCATCCACAAAGCTGGAATATTCTGTTACGCTTTCCAACGATAGTACTGGCTCTGACATTTGTTATTTAAGCAACATAGCTACTTTAACGGAGAATGATAGCAAGCAAAAACTAGCAAAATCAGCAACGGTAACAATCGTTGAAAAAATACTAAAGGATCAACCGTCACCTTATGTTGTTGCTGGTGAAGAAGCTGATCTGATATATAGTTTTGAATTTCCTGTAGATTCATGCGAATATGATATTTCAGGTAATGCAACCATATTAAATGCCGCTTTATCTGATGATGAAAAAGCCTTCACAATTGTTATGGAGATTCCTGATGAGATGTTTACCGTAACACTGGACATCTATGTAAATGGTATAAAGGAGACTTCTGAAATAGAATTTTTGCCTTTCTCCTACCTTATAGTTAACGATGGCGTATCCAGAAACGACTGGATCGTGATAAAGGAATATGGTTGGGATGAGAATCCAGAGGAGTTCATCAAACAGAAAGAAGGACTTTATTGGAAACAGATAAATGAGTTACCTATTACGGTTTTTGGAAAGATTTTAGAATAAAGAATGCCCGCCATAGCGGGCATTAATTTTCATATAAGTATTCCCAGTAGCTTATTTATTCCCTCTCCAGTTTTAGCTGAGACAGGTATTAAAAGTGGTGAGTCCCATTCAATAAGCTCCTTACTGTGTAGCTTGTTCATTTTGAACCTTTCACTGCGAGACAATTTATCGATCTTTGTTTCAGCTACTATGAATGGTACTGTATAAGCCTTAAGCCATTCAAGCATTTCTAAGTCTTTTTTCTGTAATGGATGTCTGCCGTCTATAAGCATTACTGCCAGATTTAACGATTCGCGGTTCTCAAAATAATTAACAATCAATTCCTGCCAGCGTTGAACTTCCTTTTTCGAAGCGTGGGCATATCCGTATCCTGGAAGGTCAACAAAGTAGTAAATGCTGTTAACGGTGAAAAAATTAATTGATCTAGTTTTTCCAGGATTTGAGCTTGTATGGGCCATTTTCCTCCCGAATATTTTATTCAGCAGGGAGGATTTCCCCACATTTGATCGCCCCATAAAGACAACTTCCTTTTCCTTCGGTGCTGGATAATCTCCTGGAGTGAAAACTGTGGCTTCAAGTTTTACACTCTTTATCTTGTTCAATCTACAAGTACCTCCTTGAGGGCATCCTCAACGTTTTCCACGAATATGAACTCAAGATTATCCTTTATTTCTTTGGGTACATCTTCCAGATCCTTCTTATTCCTTGAAGGCAGAAGCACCCTGGTTATTTTGGAACGATATGCTGCCATCAGTTTTTCTTTGAGACCACCTATGGGAAGAACTTTGCCACGGAGTGTTATTTCTCCAGTCATGGCAACATCGTGCTTTACAGCCTTCCCTGTAACCGCTGACACTATTGCTGTGATCAACGTTATACCGGCAGATGGTCCATCCTTTGGAACGGCTCCTTCGGGAACGTGAACATGGAAATCATGATTCTCAAAGAAGTCTTTGTGATTTTCACAGATTTTTTTTGCAAAACTTAGTGCAATGTGTGCAGATTCCTTCATCACATCTCCAAGCTGACCTGTCAAAATAAGTTTTTGCTTGCCTGGAACGGGCAACACCTCAATGTACATGGTCTCACCACCAACTGCTGTCCAGGCCAATCCTGTTGAAACACCTACTTCAGGTTTCCTGATAAGGTCGCTATCTTTAAATTTGGGAACTCCAAGAAAGTCTTCTATGTTTCTAACACTTATTTTGATTTTTTTCTGTCCCTCTGCCAGTTGCAAGAGAGATCTTCTCAGGATTTTAGATAGGTTTCTATCAAGATTCCTTACACCTGCTTCACGGGTATATTCTCTAATTACTCTTTTTATTGCCGCACTTGAAATTGATACTGTTTTTTTACTGGTGTTGTACTCTTCATATATTTTAGGTAATATGTAGTCTCTGGCAATATGTTTCTTTTCTGCATCTGTATAGCCAGGTATTTCAATCAGTTCCATTCTGTCTTTTAGTGCCGGCGGAATGGTATCCGTTACATTTGCTGTGGTGATAAATAAAACGCTGGATAAGTCGAAGGGAATTTCAAGATAGTGATCTGTGAAATCCACGTTCTGTTCGGGATCCAGGACTTCCAGCAGGGCTGAAGCTGGATCTCCCTGGAAACTAACTCCCATCTTTTCTACTTCATCCAGAATCATAACAGGGTTTCGAGTGCCTAATTTCTGAATCGTCTGTAATATTCTTCCCGGAAGAGCACCAACATATGTTCTTCGGTGCCCTCTGATCTCTGCTTCATCTCTCATTCCGCCAAGGGAAATCCTTCCAAATTTTCTCCCCGTGGCTTCAGCGATGGAACGTCCCAGAGATGTTTTACCCACTCCTGGAGGTCCTACAAGGCACAAAATTGGGGCTCTCAGATTTTTTGAAAATTTTCTCGCTGCCAGAAATTCCAGAACCCTTTCCTTCACCTCGGTTAAACCGTAGTGATTTTTGTCAAGTACCTTCCTGACTTCCTTTATATCGATTTTGTCTTCAGTTTCCTCTGTCCATGGAAGTTTCAGGAGCCAATCAAGGTAAGTTCTAACAACCGAAGCTTCTGGTGAATAGGGTGACATTTTCTCCAGCCTTGAAATTTCATGTTCTGCCTTTTCTTTGACCTCTTTCGGATATTCCTTGCTTTCAAGAGCATCCTTTATTTCTCTTATTTCAGCGTCTTCTTCACCTTCAAGTTCTTCTTGTATAGCGCGTAACTTTTCTCTCAGATAATATTCCTTCTGATTCTGCTCGATCTTTTGCTTTACCCTTTTGTCCAGTTCCTCTTCAAGAGACAAAATTTCCACTTCTCTTGTAAGTATTTCAAGAAGCCTGTTCAATCTATCTCTGGGAGAAACCAGTTCCAGTAATTCCTGTTTTTCCTCCAGCTCAAGAGGAAGAAGGGAGGAAACAAAGTCAGCAAATTTATCCGCATCTGATGTATCCTCAAGCGCTTTAGTAACCTCATCAAGAAACCGTCTGCTCATTCCGACATATCTCTTTGCGAGTTCCTGAACTTTCCTTATAAGTGCCTCCAAGGATTTGGTCATTCTGTATTTGGGCTTCAGGACTTTTATTTCAAACAAAAATGTCGCTTCATCTTCCAGAACTTTCGTTATTTCAGCACGTTCCAATCCTTCTACCAGAATCTTGTAGTTTCCATCTGGCATCTTCATTAATTGAACTATCCTTGCTACTGTTCCAACATCAAATAGATTTTCTCTTGCCGGGTTCTCTGTTGTGATATCCTTTTGTGAAACCAGGAATAACAACTGTCCGTAATTACCTATGGAATCCTCAAGGGCTGAAAGAGACTTTTCTCTACCCACATATAAGGGCATAACTGATGATGGATACACCAGCATATTTGTGCGTGTGGCTATTGCAGGAAGTTTATCGGGTATTTTTATCGTTTTTTCCTGACTGCTAGCCTGTTCTAATAACTGGAATTTTTGAGACATATCATTTCACCTCCAATTATATCTCTATTCCTGAACATGACTTTTTAACCAGTTAATAGTGTTACTATACGGTCTACCATCAAGTAACTTCAATTTTATCTCTCTGTGTGTTTCATCATAATGATAAAAAAATATCTCTATATCATTCTTGAACAATTTTTCACATAACTTAGGCCATTCTACCACCATTACCGTGGTCTCGTCTAT
>JASMTM010000161.1:0-8102 GCA_041694295.1 Petrotogales bacterium | reverse complement strand
AGGAGGAATAACCATGATACTTTGGATAATACTTGCAGTAATTGTACTTATTATCGCAGCTTCCGGGATTAAAATAGTCAGACCATTCCAGAAAGGTCTGGTTGAAAGACTTGGAAGTTTCAAACGTGAAGCTGAACCCGGATTGAATTTCATAATTCCGTTCATCGAAAGAATAGTCAAAGTAGATCTTAGAGAAATGGTAATAGATGTTCCACCTCAGGAAGTAATCACCACAGATAACGTGGTGGTTACAGTGGACGCTGTTATTTACTACGAAGTGACCGATGCTTACCGCGTCGTTTATAATGTATCGAATTTTGAAAATGCTGCAGTTAAGCTTGCACAAACAAACCTAAGAAATGTAATTGGTGAGATAGAGCTGGATCAAACATTGACTTCAAGAGAACGTATAAACGTTAAACTTAGAGAAGTTCTTGACGACGCTACTGACAAATGGGGAGTTAAGGTAACACGTGTTGAAATAAAGAAAATTGACCCACCACAGGATATTATGGAAGCTATGTCCAAGCAGATGAAGGCTGAACGAACAAAAAGAGCAGTTATTCTGGAGGCTGAAGGATATCGTCAATCAGAGATTACCAGAGCTGAAGGTGATAAAAGATCAGCAATCTTAAAGGCTGAAGGGGAAGCTGAGGCAATCAAGAGAGTTGCTGACGCAAATAAATACAAACTTACCGCTGAAGCTGAAGGTCAAGCTGCTGCTATTATGAAGGTATTCAAAGGCATCCACGAAGGTAACCCAACAAATGACCTTATTGCAATAAGATACCTTGACGCTTTGAAAGATATTGCTGATGGGAAAGCAAGTAAAATCTTTTTACCCTTTGAATCTTCAAGCTTGTTGAGTAGTGTAGCATCCATAGCAGAATTATTTAAAGAGAACAAAGAAAACAAAGAAGAAGAATAGCGGGGTTTTTGTTGTGCAACATTGCGAATTCCTTACAGTAATTATTGCTCACATTATAATTTCAGTAAGTGCATTTGTACTTTCTCTTGTTACTGCATTAATAACGTACCAGTTCGAAAAAAAAAGGCACATATGGTTTAATTTACTAAACCTCCCTGCAGTTGCCCTATCCATATTCGCAGCCTATCATTTTTTTGAACATAACAAGTTACTGCTTTTCGTTATATTGTTGTCTATAGGTTATCTATATTTTCTTAGGGAACTCAATATAAGGATAATGAGCTTCGATGTTTCCTTTAGAATTATTTATCTATCAATGGGCTTCACAAGAAATGAATATTTGAAAAACCTACTGCTTTCGGAAAGCAAACTGTTTTTTGTTAGATCATTAATTACATTCATCCTAATTTCAACCATTGCAGATATATTCCATGAGTTAATTTCAACCATTTCCACCAATTGCTACAGTGAGATAATAGTATTCTTTATGGGACTTCTAGTGGTCCTCTGCGTAATAAACTGGACAAAAAAAGATATTGTAAAGAATAATTCAAAATTCCCCGCATAAATGTATGTTATTATACCCCAAGTAGGTATAAATAAGGAGGTATTTTTTTATGGCAGAACAATTATTAAACAAAGACGTAAGAAAACAGGTAGTAGAGATACTGGGAAATATGGATGGCGAAGTAAAGCTGTTGTTGTTTGTTAAAGATAAAGATTGTGACTTCTGTGATACTGTTGCTTCTCTTCTAGATGAATTGACGGAGGTTGGAGAAAAGGTCACTTTTGAAAAACATAATATCGACTCCGAAGTTGCAAAAAACTATAATATAAACGATGCACCAGCAATAGTTCTCCTAACTCCCGAAGGAAAGGACAAAGGTGTAAGATTCTATGGTATACCTTCAGGTCATGAATTCGGTACACTGCTTCAGGATATAGTGAGTTTCTCAAAAGGAGCGTTATCTGGTATTTCTGAAGAGTCACAGAAAAAGATTGCAGAGATAGATAAGGATGTAGATATAAAAGTATTCATTACTCCAACCTGTCCTTACTGTCCGAAAGCAGTAATAACTGCTCACAATATTGCTATACTTAACGACAGAATAACAGCTTCCATGATAGAAGCCAACGAATTCAAAGAACTATCAATGAAATATGGTGTTAGTTCAGTCCCTCATATTGTGATAAATGACAGTGTTGAATTTGTAGGAGCATATCCTGAAGAACAGTTTGTTAATGAAGTTCTAAAAGCTGTATAGGAGGTCTTTGCTATGGCGTTTTTTGAAGTCAGTAGCGCAAAGAAAACTACAGACTTGAAAAGTGAATACGATGTGATAATTATTGGCGGTGGACCTGCCGGCATCACAGCCAGCATTTATGCAATTCAGGCTGGACTTGAACCGCTTGTGATTGAAAAGGCACTTGAAGGTGGCCAGATGAATAATACCGACAAAATAGAAAATTGGCCAGGGTTTTCCTCAATATCGGGTGTTGATCTATCCGAGAAAATGGCTGAACATGCACAAGATCATAATGTGAAGATCACAAATGCTGAAGTAGTTGATGTAAAACCAGGCAAGATGAAAACAGTCATACTTGATAATGGCAAAGAAATAAAGGCTCGTGTTTTAATAATCGCAACAGGCTCAAATCCAAAAAAACTCGGCGTGCCTGGAGAAGAGAAGTATTCTGGAAAAGGAATTTCATATTGTGCTACCTGTGATGGTCACTTTTTTAGAGATAAACACGTAGCTGTTGTAGGTGGTGGAAATAGTGCTCTCGATGAAGCCCTTTATCTGGCAAAAATAGTAAAGAAAATTACTGTTGTTCAAAATTTGCCCGATTTAACAGCAGATAAAATGTTACAGAAGCGAATTAGGGAAACTGGAATCACTGATTTTATCTATAACACAATAGTAAAAGAAGTAAAGGGTAATGATAAATTAGACAAGCTTTTACTCAAGAATGTTAAAACTGATGAAGAGACCGAACTTGATGTTGATGGTGCATTTGTTTTTATCGGTATGAATCCAAACACAAAATTTCTTAAGGAAAAAGTTGAACTGAACGATTACGGTTATATAATAACAAATGATCACTGTGAAACCAATATCAAAGGCATTTACTCAGTTGGTGATGTAAGAGAAAAAGAAGTTAGGCAGATCGTTACTGCAGCAGCTGACGGAGCAATAGCACTACTCGACGCGTCAAAAAGGTATTTTCAATAATCAATTATGATGAATAATTAACTTTTTAAAATATATGCATTTTGTTGCTTAATATGGCTCGATGATGGTTATCTTGCCCTCATCGAGTTCCATTTTTACCCAGCTACCGACCGGAAGAGTAATTTTGTCCAGACTATCGTGATACACGGGTAATCCCAACCACACAGGTATATCTGAAGAAGCAAAATAGGTTCTTATTGTTTTTTTGAGTTCACTTAAATCTCCATTTCTTATGTTACTAAATCCAGCAAACACGACTCCTCTTAATTCACTGTATTCATCAAGATGAGCAATATTCCACAACATTCTTTCAAAAGAATGCAAGGTTTCACCAATATCTTCAAGTACGAGAATGCAATTTTTTAATGAACCGATATATTCAGTGCCCTGAAGAGTTTTAAAAAGTGAAAGATTGCCAACAATAAGTTTTCCTACCATATCTCCTGGTACTATAGCCTCAGATGGATAATCAAACTCAATCACTTTATTGCCTTCCACAACAGAAAGAATCTGCTCTATCAAATCCGCATCGTCATCCAATTCAACTGATACCATCGGACCGTGATATGTAATTAAACCACTTTTAAAATGCAACGCAAGAAGCAAAGCGGTTATGTCGCTGTAACCGACAAGTGGTTTTGGATTACTTCTTATTGTTTCCCAGTCGAGATAATCCAATAACTCAAAGGAACCAAAACCACCCCGAGAAGTAAGAATCAAATCAATTTCAGGATTTTTAAAGGCTTGCATTAATTCAATGGCTTTTTCCCTTGCTGATAAGTATGCACTGCAGCTTTCTCCAACAATCACATTTAATCCATATGTTCTAATGTTATCAATTCCATTCCTGAGGGCATAATAATCTGGAAGCGCAGCTGGAGAAGTAACAAATACTGTCTCGATATTTCTTTGGTAATTCCATTTATCTTCCAGTTCAATCAGTTCCAGTGTACTTGAATTCATTCCTTTAGGCAACAAAAAAAATAAAGAAATCAACAGTAAAAAAAAGACGCGCTTAAGCATAAAAAACCTCCATTAGCGCAATTCTTAACTAAATTATTATAACCCAGATCAAATTTAATGACCACACAGATTATCAGTGTGAAATTACTCAAATGACTTACCATAAAGTGTGTGAATTAACAATAACCCAGCAAAACAAATTCTTTACGCATTATTTGAAGTTTAACAAAGATTAAGCTTCATAATTACTTCTCATTATAGATAAACTTAATTGATTGGTACTAATGACTTTTTTCAAACTTTGAATTTAATAACCTAAATGTTGTATAGTTAAAATGACTCTAAGAAAAGGGGTGATTTTATGAAAAAATTACTACTTGTAGTGTTTGTTTTGGCTGCTACGATCTTCATGGGCCAGCAAATAACGGTTATTGGTCCATGGTCTGGAGCAGAAAAGGATGCTTTTATGCCTGTTCTTGAAAAATTTGAAGAACAGACAGCTATTGAAGTTCAGTACCAGATTTACAGAGCTGAAGACCTCGCTAATCTCTTACCAGCGCAATTCGCAACCAAACGAACACCTGGTGATGTAATTTTCATGTGGACATCTTTTATGGAGAAAAACACCGAACACATCGTAAATCTCTCAGACATAATAAAACCTGAAAATTTCAGACCTGGAGCACTGGATAATGTAACAGTAGATGGTGAAATTATTGGAATCCCGTACACAGGAAAGGTTAAACCGGGTTTCTGGTACAGAAAATCTTTCTTTGAGGAACATGGTTTAACAGAACCAAAAACATGGGATGAATTTGTTGCACTGCTTGAAGATATTTCAAAAATTGAAGGAATAACCGCTCCTATTGCAAGCGGCAATGGAGTAGGTTGGCCACTATCCGATGTTACTGAGCATTTCATTCTTACCTTTGGTGGTGCTGAGCTCCAAAAAGACCTTATCGCAGGTAACGTTAATTGGACAGGTGAAACAGCCAAGAAACCTATAAACAAGCTGGCTAGTCTGTTATCAGAAGGATATTTTGGTGAACCAGTTGAATGGACTACTGTTTTAGAACAATGGTGGCAAGGACAGTATGGTCTTTACTTCATGGGCCAGTGGCTAACCGGGATGGTAGATGATCCTTCAGATTTAGGTGTACTGGCACTTCCTGGTAATGAAGCTGTTGTATTTGCACTCGATTACGCGTTCATACCAAAATATTCGAAAAATGTTGATGCAGCAAAACAGCTAATTGAATTCTTAGCCGGACCTGAAGGACAGACAGCTCAGGTAGAACAGGGTGGACATATTGCCTCAGCTAACGGAGTACCGCTCGATGCCTATCCACCTGTTGACAGAGAAATAGCTGAGCTTCTTGAAGGAAAAGCAACAGTCAACGATCTTGATGATTCTATTGGTGGTATGTGGCAGACAACTTTCTGGGATCAATTGAAGCTTCTCTGGGTTAGACCTGGAAGATTGGATTCTGTTCTCGAATCACTTCAGTCAAAGATGCCATAATAGAAATAATTATTGATTTTAGCGGGACCCTTGTGGTCCCGTTTTAATTGAAGGGGGAGATTAAATGGAATTAAGAAAAGCCCGCATCAGCAATTTTGTTGTGTTCGTTTTACCCGCATTGTTTTTACTGGCTGTTTTTGTTCTTTATCCTACCTTTAGAACGATATTCATGAGTTTTGTAGGTCCCGAAGGAGAGTTAACTCTTCAAAATTATCAAAGTGTTTTTGCCAGTGGAGATATAATTAATTTCAAAAACATTCAGCAGGGTCAATTCCCCTTTGGAACCCTCGTACATAATGCCTTATGGATTGCCATACATTTGCCACTTACCACATTTCTTGGTTTATTCCTTGCTACCTTACTCAGAGATGTTAAAGGTGGAGCAATAATAAAATCGGTAATATTTCTCGGTATGGTCATGCCTCTGGTTGTTGGGGGTATAATGATACGTTTTATGTTTGATGGAAACATTGGTATAGTAAACCTGTTTTTTAAAACACTTGGATTGCCCACTCAAACATGGACCGCTTACCCTGAAACCTCCCTATTGGCTTTGATTTTCGGTTCGGTTTGGTTATGGACCGGATTCAGCATGATCATTTATTCAGCCGGACTTGAGACAATCCCAAAAACCTACTATGAAGCCGCTGAAATCGACGGAGCTTCTAAATTAAGAATTTTCTTTAGTATAACCATACCCATGTTAAAACCCATAACAGTGGTTGTGGTTACCATGACACTTTTGTGGGAACTTAAAATATTTGATATCGTATACGTAGCTACAATGGGAGGTCCTGGAGGTTCCTCAAATGTTCTCGCCCTTCAAATGTATTTGTATGGATTCAGAGCGTGGGATTTCAATAAAGCTGCGGTAATGGCCGTTCTAATTACAGGTTTAACCATATTTGCAGCTATACCACTAATAAGGTCGGCCGGAGAGGAGAATGTCCAATGAGAAAGAAAAGACTTGCTGGTAACATATTGAAAAACTCACTGGGATGGATAATTGCACTTGTATGGATTCTGCCCATAGCTGGAATATTTATGACTGCTATCAGACCTTACAGCGAAGTAATCAATGGCTGGTGGCAATTTGAAGAGTTCAATCCAACTTTTTCTAATTTTACAGGTGCATTGTTTCATGAATCGTCTCCTCTTTTACAGGGTATGATTAATTCGTTGTATATAGCAGTTCCAGCAACTATTATTCCCCTTATACTGGCTACAATGGCTGGTTACGGAATCGCCAGATACCGATTTCCTTTAAGGAAAACGTTCATTATAACTGTGGTAATGACTCTGGCTCTGCCCCAACAAATGATAGCTGTGCCAATATTCCAAATAATGAGTAGCCTGGGACTTGTTGACAGTTTTTGGGGCCTGATACTTGTTCATACAGCATGGGGTATTCCCTGGACAACGTTTTTCATGAGAAATTATTTCAAAACGTTGCCGGTAACCATTGAAGAAGCTGCAAGAATAGATGGTGCTTCGGATTCCCAGATATTTTTCAGAGTCGTATTGCCAAATGCATTTCCCGCTATAGCCTCAGCTGCCGCACTTCAATTCACGTGGGTCTGGAGTGACTTTTTCCTGGCATTAATTCTCATCTATTCTCCAAGCAAAATACTTGCTACACAACGCATACCGCTAATGAGAGGGCAGTATCAGGTAGATTGGGGCCTTCTGTCAGCGGCATCAATTCTAGTTATGATTGTTCCTATAATGATATATATACTTCTACAACGTTACTATGTGAGAGGAATGGTGGGCTGGACCATAAAATAATTTTTCAGGAAGCGATTGTTTATGAGAATTGAAGAAATTCGCTGGGATAATTTAACAAAGTTACTCGAATTACTTCTGGTCAGGAAGCGCACTCCTAGAAAAGCCATAGTTAAGACACTAAATATACGAAACTCAACGTTGACTTATCTGGCAGGAGAACTTAACAAGCACAACATGGTTAAAATTGAAAGAGAAGTTTCTGGACGCGGAAGACCCAGACATTATATTTCGCTAAATGACAACTATGGCAATTTTTTTGGTGTAAAAATTGGGAGAGAATCTGTAAAGATCAGTGTCTTTACCTTTTCACTCAAAAAGATAAAGGAATCTACGATAGCACTGGAATATCCATTTACAAAAAATCTAGAAAAAATAAAAAATGTGATGACAGAACTTGTAAAGAAATACAAACCTCTATCTATGGGAATAGCAATTTCTGGAACTGTAGATATTAATGAATGTTCGATCACTACATCCCCTATTCTTGGCACCAATGAGAGCAATTTCGAAGAAATTATTAAAAAGCACAACTGCGAAGTTGTATTATGCAATGATGTTGATGCTTTAAACATCGGTCAACTGGTGAAAACAGGGAGAATTGAGGAATCTTCATTAACAATAACCTTCGGAATAGGCATCGGAGCTTCCTATTTCGACAGTGTTGACA
>JASMTM010000160.1:0-3228 GCA_041694295.1 Petrotogales bacterium | reverse complement strand
AGTTTCTATTCAAGTTTCTGGATTCTGCTCCGTTATCCAGAATCATACCTGAAGGATAATGCACATATTGATCGGGATCTTCGACACCCTGATCTGCGATATCCGTTCTTCTATCACCATAAATAAGATATCTGGGACCACTTCTTGTTTCTATCTGAATAAAATGAGGAATGTCTGAACTTTGATCCTCTACAGATGCAGCGCTTCTATTGGAAAAAGGAATAACGATTACTCTCCCTGTTTTTACTGTTGCATTCTCAAGGAAAACCAGGGCACTTGTAGAACTCGCAATCTCTCTTGCATGCGTCCCTCCCATAAGAAGAAAAGTAGCACCAGGATTGCCACTATCCATAATAAAAACAGGTGTATCCAGATTTGTGTTCTTTAAAGGGGCAAAATAATCAGACAGCCATTTTGCTTCAGTAACACCATATCCTGGCCTTATATCAGGATAGATGAACTGACTGAAAGATGAAATAGCTATCATCAATACAAAGGTTATAAACAATATTTTTTTCATGTTTGTATCTCCTCATTCTTTTAATAAAGTAATAGGCAACCCGGACCACCCCGGGCTGCCTGAGTTAACTATTCGAGAAATAACTCTATTAGAATACCTTTTACATCAGATGTATTCTCAAAAAGCCTTATGGGCATTTCCTTTTCTTCTGCAATTTTCGTAAATTTTTCATCTTCATTTGCATCAATCTTGATCAACAAATAATCTGCATATTCTACTATCGCATCAGCGATTCTGTCAGATGATTCTCCTCTTCTTGTTGCGCCTTCGATCTGAGCAATAATGATTTTCTTTTCAAGACCTCTGGCGATTTTACAAAGCTCAACAACCCTTTTTATCTCTGTATCTACATCTATACCGGCTGCTCCAAGACCTTTGCCACTCGCTCCAACAACAATTATTACTGTGTTGTAAGGCACAACGTTGTCTGTTGCCGCTTCAATGTCTTTAGTAAATTTGTATTCGATACCGCTCATCTTCGCGAGAACCATCATCTGTAAAGCACCTGGTGATTGTCCACCAGAGGTTATCAAAACAGGTTCTTCAAATGTCAATGTGGCTTCTTCAGTTTCCGCATTTGAGAAACCTAATGTTGCAAAAAACGCTATGAGTAAAAATATAAGAAACTTTTTCATAATACACTTCCCTCTTTTCTAGAGATTTTAGTACAGGTGCGAACTACTTTTCAGGTGCTGAAGCTGCTCCGTTCCTTCTGATCGAACCCATTCCGATCATCATGCCACTGTCTTCTACTGAGATTATATTTGGACCCCCGAAATAAAGGTCCGGATAGTCATACAAGCTGATCTCATGTCCCAGAGCTTCCAGAGCTTTTATAGTATTTTCAGGCATACCTTTTTCCATTCTTATAGAATCATAGAACGTATACCCAACGAATTTAGGCATCTTAACGGCTTCATCAATGGTCATACCGAAATCGATAAGATCAACAATGAGTTCTGTAACTGTAGAGATAATTCTTCCTCCACCTGGTGTGCCAATAACATACTTAACCTTACCGTCTTTCTGAATTATGGTAGGACATATGGTTGTTCTCGGTCTCATACCAGGTTCAAGATTAATAACATCCCATGCCCTGTAACTGGAAGCAAAATTACCTATTTCGTTGTTCATAAAGAACCCATTGATATAGGAACCGGTTCCAAAGAAACTGGATAGTGTTTGTGTCCAGGCGACAGCATTTCCATATTTGTCTACAATTGAGAAATGTGTTGTAGAAGGTGATTCATTTATTTCAGCAACTGCTTCTGCAGTTTCTTTGTTCTTCTCTATTAATACTTCTTCGTATGTCTTGCCTTCTTCAAAAGGAGCAGGATCGCCTGCATAATCCCAGTACGTATCGGGATCAATTGCTTCATTAAGATCAATAGTCATCGCTCTCAGTCTCGCGTAATCCTTGCTCATGAAACCATTTACAGGAAGATCATAGAAATCGGGATCAGAGATGAAATATCTTCTGTCAACATCTTCAAGAACCAGTGTCTGCTGAATGATATGAACCGCGAGAGGATCATAAGGACCCATTGCACTGAGATTGAAGTTTTCAAGAATATTCAGAATCGCAATGAGTTGTGGCCCTGATACGGGAGGTCCCGGAGCATAAACATCATAACCCCTGTATGTTCCATGTACCGGTTCTCTAAGATAAGGAACATAATTTGCCAGATCCTCTTTTGTTATGAATCCATTATTTTCTTCCATGTAAGCAGCTATTGCATTGGCAATTTGGCCATGGTAGAAACAATCGATGCCGTTTTCTTTGATAAGTTCAAGTGTTTCCGCAAGGTCTTCGTTTACAAACTTGTCTCCTGCTTCCCACAAAAGCATGTCTTTCAAAAATTCGGGAGCATTTTCAAGTAATTTTTCATAGTTGTCACTTGTAACTCCGGCAAAGGTTTCATTTACAATAAATCCATTTCTCGCAAGATCAATGGCTGGCTGGATTAATTCCTCAAGGGGCATCGACGCACCGTTTTCAAGCATCATCTGAATACCTGCAGGAACACCCGGTACCAATGCACCTTTAGGGGTGTATCTTACACCGCTAATATTGGTACCCAGCTCTTCTAATTTTTCGTACGTAGCTGCTTGTGGAGCCATACTTTTGAAATCAACTGCGAATTTTTCACCGTTAGCAAGTGTTACCACAGCATAACCCTCTCCTCCTAAACCGGAGGCATATGGTTCAACAACTCCCAAAGCAAAACTAACAGCTATTGCTGCGTCAATCGCATTTCCACCTTTTTCAAGTATTTCAGCACCAACCTCAGCTGCATATGGATTGGCAGCTGCAACCATACCAAGGCTGGAAGCAACTGTCTGCGAAGTAACTGCGCTAAACGCAAAAGCTGCAATTAACATAACACTAAGAACTAGCAATATTGCCTTTTTCATACTTGTTTCCCCCTTGTTCATTTAATTTTGATACCTATGCTAAAGATACTCTCCCAGACCTTTATCTAAAATATCTTGATACTCCGGAATTCCCTCTATTTCAATCATTTTATCCGGGTAAAGCATGTTCCATGAAGAAATGAATTCTTTAAATGTTGCAATATGTCTTGCCACACGAAGTTTAATTGGGTATCCATCTTCATCGTACGGAACGAACAGTTGCCCTCTTTCAGCAGCATCAACATAAAATTTGTCCTTACCGGTTACTATAAGTTCCTCGCTGGATTCTCCTC
>JASMTM010000159.1:0-2624 GCA_041694295.1 Petrotogales bacterium | reverse complement strand
CACTCTGGTGAACTCAGTCATCCTGATTTTTCTAAACGTGTTTGTGTAAAACCTTTACCTGGTTTCGGAGGGGAGTTGCTAACCGAAGAAGATATCGAGCAAATTATGGATGATTTTGTTCTCGCTGCAAAAATTGTTCATGATGCAGGAGCAGATGGGATAGATTTAAAACTTTCTCATGGTTATTTAGGGTCACAGTTGCTAAGACCTTACAATGACAGGGAGTGGAAATACGGTGGTTCCTGGGAAAACAGGAGCAGATTTGCTTTTGAACTTACTGAAAGAATTGTTAATGAAATTAACGATCCTGATTTTATTATTGGATCGAAGGTATCTGTATGGGAAGGTTTTCCTGGTGGTTGTGGAAGTGCAGGTCCTGACACAGCAGTAATGGATCTTACTGAATCAATGGAACTGGTTAAGGGTCTTGAAGAAAGAGGAGCGCATTACATACTGCAATCTGCGGGAAGTCCTTCAATCACTCTGGCTCTTTCACAACCAGATAAGAAGATTCCCGATTATGCATATTTACATCATTATTTCTCGAAAGTACTGAAGGATAACCTAAAACCTGAAACGGCAGTAATAGGTTCTGCCTATTCAATTTTCAGAGATGGTAATAACTCCTTCCAGGCTGTTGAGAAAGAAAAGAACTCCTTCAGATATTGGGCAAATAAAAATATTGATGATGGATATGTAGACATGGTAGCTCTTGGAAGACAATCTTTTGCAGACCCATATGTTCCTGCAAAGTTAATGGAAGGAAGAGAAAATGAAATCAAATGGTGTACAACCTGTGATAATTGTATTGAACTTCTTATTCGACAAATGAATGTTGGGTGTGCTACCTTTAATAAACCTTATGTAGAAGCTCTCCAAAGAATCAGAAAAGAAGAAGGAACACTAAGGGAAAAGCATACATAAATTAGCATTATCACCTATAAAAACAGGCAGATACTATTTATCTGCCTGTTCTGTTTTAAATACTGTTAAAGATGAAGAGTTATTTTGTCTTAATCTAGTTTATGTGGTAAATATCCACAAGATTGCCTTTGTTGTCATATAGATATGCTACATCACCTTCGTTATTCCAGATAAACTGATTGGTCCAGACATTTTTTTCTGCACTATGACCTGAATAAAGGGTGACTACATATCCCGGTTTCAATTCCAGGCTTTTGAATCTGTACTCCTGATCGCCTGTTCTGCTAACTATTTTCCATCCTGAAAGATTTATCGTTTCATTGCTGATGTTTTTTAGTTTGATGTATTCTGGGTCATCTCCATAGTATATGTACGATATCACTACTTTTCTATTTTTAAAGTAATCAAGTTCAGTTACATCAATTTCTTCTTTTTTATCCACATTTTTCCACAAACCCAGTTCATTTTCACGGGCAAATTGTTCAGCCTGTTCAAAGTAATCCAGATATTCTAATGAAATATTACGGTTTTTCTCTAACATTGCGTAACCGTTGGCTAGAACTGCAGTATTCAACAAAATATATGTTTCCTTATTGTTGAATTTTATTGGCAACCAGATATAGGAAAGTAATTGTCCGAAGGTATCAAATTTCGTTTCTTCATAGCTTATTTTGACATGCTCAGGAATAATTCTTTTCAGAAAATCTTTGCCTGAATGATTGTCCTCGTCAGGCAAAATTGTTTTTGTTCCCAGCATTTTTATGCTTGTAAACATCATTCCAATATTTGTTCTGACCGTATTTCCGTTAACTATGTTGTATATCTCAGCGTCATCAAACTCCGTTGAGTCTTCTTTTTCATAAATATTGAGAAATTCCTGAAAATACAATAACGTTGAATCGTTAGTTATTTCTATTGTTACCGGCGTTAACCCGAAAATGGCAATAGAAGAAATAATTATTAGAAAAGTAAGAAATAACTTCATAACCATCCCCCCCTTTTATTAATGGTTTATTCTATTTACTATAATACTATTTTTACATTTCTCTATTTTGCAGATAGAAGAGAATAACTATCGAATAATTTTGCCATGCGTATAATTAGATGAAGAAGGCTAGAAGGACATTACGTAAAACTGCAGTTTAATATTAAGGGAACAGCATAGTTTATTATTATGTTGTTACCATGAACTTCGTTGTTTTGTTAGTTATTCAGTTAATGGCGTGATAGAATTTAGAGTAATCTATAGTTGTTACTTTTCTTGAGAACATAACCGTTTTTATAAAATAATTTTCATTGAATAAGAAATAAAATACCAATCACTGGAGTGATAAAAATGAGAAAAAGAACTGTGTTTATTATCTTTCTTTCTGTACTTCTTGTTTTTCTTGCAAGCTGTATACCGATAAACAATCCCCCTACCATTAGTATTCCAGATAAAACAGTTGATGAAGGAGGAACTTTAAGTTTTAGTCTTAATAATTATGCGAATGACCCCGATGGTGACACATTGACTTTTTATATGATTTCAGGTGTAGGTAATGTATCTGGGTCTTGGTATACATATAATCCTGGATATGGTGCTGAGGGAATATATTACGTAATGATACAGGTTAGCGATGGAATAGCAAGTGCTCAGTCAACCTTCAAAATAACAGTGAACGATGTCAGTGGTGAAATATACGGGGATGTTCAGCCTT
>JASMTM010000158.1:0-8186 GCA_041694295.1 Petrotogales bacterium | reverse complement strand
ATCCCGCAGAGATCGACAGTAATTTGATGATCATCGTTGCCACAATCGGTCTGGCCGGAAATATCATCACAGCATTCTTACTTTTTGGAGCATCTAAAAAGAGTTTAAACATAAAATCAACTTTTATTCATATAGTAAGTGATTCTCTTTCTTCTGTGTTTGTTATAATTGGTGGATTATTAATCAAATTCTACAGCTGGTGGATAGTGGACCCAATACTTACAATGATCGTTGTTACCTATATAACCATTCAATCATTAAAACTACTTAAAGAAGCCATAGAAATAATAATGCAGGCAACACCCAGAGGAATTACGGTCGATGAAGTAAAAAAAGCTGTTGACAGTTTATCCTTCGTAAATGACACCCATCATATTCACATCTGGACTACAAATGGGAAAGAAATTTTTGTTGAGTGTCACGTAATCATTGATGATTGCAAAATTAAAAATATAGATGAATACCTTAATGCTATCAGATCAAAGCTAACCGAAATTGGAATAAGTCACTCCACCGTACAGATAGAAAGGTACTGCAATACAGAATAACATAAACTATATATCAGTAGAAATGCTTCCATCAGAAAGGTAACTAAGTTTAACAGGTGAAATGTGGGTGAACTTTTTCACATCATCATAGCTTTCCTTAGCCCAGAATAAGGCATATATCGAACCATCTTTATCAATTATTTTTGAATTATAAGCAATACTCTCCTTTTCATCATCAAACAATGCCGGTCCTTTTGACGTCGCTTCATAAGGTCCCCTTATCTTTTTGGATACCAGATAATAATCACCTTTGATAGGTCTTTTATTATTATCAAGAGAGTATCTCTTTGAAAACTCATGAGTACAAAAATGCAGATAATACAAACCGTTCTTTTTGTAGATATAAGGACATTCACACTGACCAAACCATTCGGGTATATCCAGAGGAGGCTCAATTTCCCAGTTAAACAAATCCTTTGATGTTGCCAGCCCTACGGTCCCTCTGCCATTTAGTGGCCCTTTATTTTTTCTGGCGCAAATTAGCATATAGAAGTATCCTTTTTCTTCGTAAATAAAGGGATCTCTCCAGTGAGTCATTCCATCAGGAGAAGGAGTTTCATAATACTTCTCCTCTACTGATATTAAAGGTTTATTTTTGCAACATAACCTATAGTTTTTAAATAAGGGATCTTGAGAAATTACCAGACCAATTTTCTGTATGCTTTTTTCTTTGTTATCCCTTGAAGTAAAAAACAAATAGTATTCATTTTTATGTTTCACAACGCTTCCTGTCCAGATAGAAGTGTTGCACCAATTTTCAGGGTTCGCTTTGAAAACAGTTCCCAGGTAATTCCATTTATTGAGATCCTTACTGAAAGCACATCCAACACTGGCATGGTCATGCCTTTCATCAGGGGTGAAACTATCTGGAGCCTGCAGAAAGTATTTATAGTAACCATTTTCTTCCATTAAATACCAGTGATCCCATATATATTTGTTCTCCAATGAAAAAGTAGTTTTCATGCCAAGAATCTCCTTATTTACATATCCTAACTTAAATTATAACAGGCGTAAAACATCTGCTAAAGTTCACCAGTCAAAAATGATACAATGTAAATATTTTTTATGTATTGATTATTAATGATATTATATAAATATGATAAAAATTGTCTTTTTAAATTTTCGTGGAGTGTAATATGAATTTATCAGAAAAGGTTTTCGATTTGTTTGATGAAGCGACTTTCTTGGTTGACAAAAATATGCTTATACAGTCAGCGAATAAAGCATGTTTAAATATGCTAAATGCTAATAAAACTGAAATTGTAGGAAAACATTGCAAAGAAATTTTCAAGAGTAATCCTGTATTATGTGATAACTGTCCCTTAAAAGAAAGCTTCTCAGGTGAAAAAATCCATGAAGATAAATTACTTTGTATTGGTCAAGGAGAATGGAATGCAAAAATACTGCCTTACAAAGACACTTCTAATAGCAGTAAAGAACTTTTAGTGACCTTAGAGAACTCAAATGAACTGGAAGAGCTCCGCTGGAGAGTTAAGGAACGAACCAAGGAACTGGAAACGATTTATCAAATGTCCAATCTGGTTCAAAGCTCATATCAGACAAAAGGTGAGCTTTTGAAAGAAATGGTTAATATCCTTCCCTCTGGTTGGGCTTATCCAGAAATAGCAAAAGCACGTATAATTTTAGATGATAAAACTTACGTATCCTCGAATTTTGAGGAAACAGAATGGATGCTTAAAGAAGATATTGTCGTTAATGGTGAGGAAAGAGGCTCTCTTGAAATTTTTTACACTGAAGAAAAACCTGTAATGTATGAAGGTCCCTTTTTAAAAGAAGAAAGAAAACTTCTTCATACTATCACTGAAAGGCTTAACAGAATAATTGAACGCCTGGAAACCCATGAAGAACTTAAAAGACAAAAAAGGTGGTTTGAGGTCACCCTTTCAAGTATTGGTGATGGAGTCATAGCAACTGACACGAAAGGTGTTGTAACCTTTACCAATCCAATAGCCTGCAAACTTACTGAATATTCAGAGAAAGAGATGATAGGAAAGAAAATAACAGAGGTATTTAATATAGTCAACGAAGACAGTGGAAAAGAAACAGTTATACCTGTTGAAAAAGTGCTTAAAGACAACATAATAGTGGGATTGGGTAATCATACAGCATTAATTTCTAAAACCGGAAAGAAATATTCTATAGCTGACGCTGCAGCTCCAATAAGGATGGAGGACGGAAATATTGGAGGGGTTGTCTTAACCTTCAGGGATGTTACTGATATCCGTGATAATCGACAGAAGCTAAAGGAAAGTGAGAGATTATTCAGATTCCTGGCGGAAAACTCTAAAGATTTAATTTACCGCTTTAGACTTGTGCCTGAACCCAAGTTCGAATATGTAAGTCCCTCTACAAAGAAAATTACAGGATATTCCCAAAAAGAACATTATGAAAATCCCCAGCTCGGTTTCAAAATAGTCCATCCAGATGATCGAAAAAAATTAACTGCTTTTATGGAAGGAAAAATACCAGTTGAACCTATTATTTTGCGATGGATTAAAAAGGATGGAACAGTAATCTGGATTGAGATGCAGATGACCCCCATATACGACAGCGAAAACAAACTTGTGGCCATCGAAGGAGTCTCTAGAGATATTACAAAAAGGAAAGAAATAGAAGAACAATTAGAAAAACGTGAAAAAGACATGCAAAATCTCATATCAAACCTTCCAGGTGTTGTCTTCAAATGCAAAAACAATGAAAACTGGACCATGCTGTTTATTAGTAAAGGCTGTAAAAGACTTTTAGGTTATACCCCTGAAGAACTTATTGATGACCAAGAAATAAGTTATGCAAGCTTAATTCATCCTGATGACAAACAGTATGTCTGGGACAGAGTTAAAGAAGCTGAAAAAACGAACAATCATTACGAAATAGAGTACAGAATTATCACTAAAGAGGAAAAAATCAAAACAGTACTTGAAAGAGGTTCTTTTGTTGGCACTCACGGAAGTACAATAGACGGTTTTATAACTGATATTACGAAAATGAAGATAATGCAGGAAAAATTGAAGGAGAGTGAACATTTCTACAAATCAATTTTTGAAGATACACATGAAATTATGCTTATCATCGATCCAGATAGTTCAGATATAGTAGATGCCAACGAAGCAGCCTGTGATTTTTATGGGTATTCACGCGACGAAATAGTTAATATACGAATCCCTGAAATGAGTACTATTGATGAGAAAAAAGTTTTAGAAGACTTTGGTCGTATCAAGAAAGCTGGTACAGGTATCTCCGAAGCTGTTGATACTCTGAAAAATGGTGAAAAAAGGAATATCCTGATATATTCTTCTTTAATAAAAAGAGAAGGTAAGGATCTTGTGCTATCAATAATCCATGATATCACCGATCTTAAGCGTTCCCAAAAGAAATTAAAGGATACCTTGTCCGATTTACATAACAGTTTTATCAATTCTCTACGAATAATAGCCAGTATCACTGAAGCAAGGGACCCATACACCGCAGGTCATCAAAAACGTGTAAGCGAATTGTCAGTTGCTATTGCAGAAGACATGGCTCTTTCTAAAAAACGTCTTGAGGGACTTGAGATGGCTTCATTGATTCATGACATAGGTAAAACTTCAATCCCACAGGAATTACTGACAAAACCCGGGAAATTAACACAAATAGAATTCGAACTAATCAAGGAACATCCGAAAATTGGCTACGAAATCTTCAAAGAACATAATTTCCCGTGGCCAATAGAAAAGTTTATATATGAGCACCATGAGAGATTGAATGGAAGTGGTTATCCCAGAGGTTTAAAAGGTAATGAAATATCCCTGGAAGGCAGGATTTTAGCTGTTGCAGATGTTGTGGAAGCAATGTCTTCCAATCGACCATATAGACCATCTTTGGGGATAAATGAAGCACTAGATGAAATCAGGAAAAACGCAGGCATTTTGTATGATGGAAATGTTGTAAAAGCTTGCTTAAAAATATTCGATAAAGGATTCAAGTTTCAGGATTAGAATTTTTCATTTTGTACATGAGATCGTCAGCAATTTTTATTCCTTTAAAGTAATCCTGAGATACGCCAAAACTTGAAATTCCATAAGAAATAGTGATTTTCAAACCCATTTCTTGTTCTGATCGGTTCACCAGTTCTTTTGTAACTCTATTCATAACTTTATCAGCTTCTTCTTTAGTTGTTTCAGGCAATATTATTATGAATTCATCACCGCCATATCTAATTAAGACATCCATCTCTCTTAAAGAATCTATAATCACTTTACTAACTAATTTAAGAACCCTATCTCCGAAGATATGCCCCTTCTGATCATTAATTTTCTTGAAATCGTTTATATCAAGCATAACAATTGACGAATTTTCTTTCTGCCTTTTGTTAATCGCCTGAATCTTTTTGATATATTCATCAAAGAAATTTCTATTGTACGCTCCTGTTAATTTGTCACGAACCACTATTTTCCTTAGCTTATTTCTCTCTTCGTATAGCTCTTCTACATTTCTTTGAATTTTTAACAGAACCTCCAGCTGACTGGCTATAATAACAAAGATTTCCCTTTTGCTTTCATCAAAAACATCTTCGCCCCATGATTCAAACGCAACCACACCCTGGGTTTTTCCAGAAATCTTCAAAGGAATTCCAAAAAAGGTTATTGGCCTGATATCACTCATAATATTTTTAGGCACAGACGACTTTATATTACTCTTCTTGATGTCTTCAAGATATAATCTATTTTCGTTATTTAGAATATGTCCTGTCAGTGAGGGTTCATTAAGTTTAATTTTCTTTCCAGATACTATCTCATCTTCTATAACGCCGAATTCAATGAGAATTTCTTCTTCGCTTATTTTTTTTGCTATAAACATGTGATCACATAGTTTAAGCTCATTGTGAATAACGTTATAGATTTCCTTTCCAAATTCTTCAAAACCAGTCTTGCTTGATGTTATTAACCCCGTTAAGCGCATTATTAGATTGCTGCTTGAAGATAGATTCTGAAGCGTCTCAATATATTTTTTCTCTTCAGTTATGTCACGAAGAATTACTGCTGCTTCTGAAGCTCTTTCATTATTTTCTACAGGGACGCAACTTAACTTGTAGATTGTTTTTCCTTCGTTTTCATTAAGATTTTCAACATATTCTTTCCCGGTATCCAGAACACATTCAGTTGCACTACATTTTATAGGACATACAGAGGAGCTTCTATTTAAAGGAATACGTTTTTCTGAAATTATTTTAGAAAAAATTTCATTACTAAATTCCAACCCATTTTTTTCATTAAGTATAGCTATTCCGATAGGTAAAGAATTGAAGATACGTTTTTCAATATTGATTAGTTCTTTTATCTGTTCTCCTGATGATATTAGGTAAGTATGGTCAAGCACACTGGAGATATAATAATTGTCGATTCCGTTAATCGGTTCTGTTCTTAGTGAACACCATCTTTCTCCTTTTAATGTTTCAACTCTGCAGATACGGGACACAGCTCTATTAGAATCTTGTTTTCCATAGTATCTACAATTATTCAAATTGCCCTTATCAAATGCACCTTTGAGTATATTTGTTGTTCCAAAAAGGTTTTTGTACTCATTATTCATAAAAATAATATTGTCTTTATCATGAATGGCAAATGCAAAGGGTATCTTTTCAAGGACCGCTGAATATTTTTTTAATCTGTTCCGGGTTTTTTTATGTTCAAACACATCTTTTCTGTTGATGTGAATCAGCCACAGAAGTGATAAAAATAAGACACCAAAATAGATTAAAATACTCCATAAATTTAGTATATTGTCTTTAAAAAATGTATGTATTACGAATGTACTTAATGCATAGGCTTGAACCGGCACAAGATATTTTCTAAAGACTTTTCTAAAAAGAAGAGGTGAAACTACAAAAGCAAATGAGATTAGTATCAAAGCTACCTGGCCTACATTATACAAGCTACTCAAAAGAATGATAACAGAAACAGCAAACAGTACAAAAAACATATATATAATTATATTTTCGATTTTTTCGCTAGACACAGGAATCACCAAAATTTTTCCATATTTATTAACATTTTACACCGATCGACTTACTGATATATTAACGAATAAATCAGTTTATTAATTTCATAGCAGATTAATGAGGTATTTTTTGAAAATTCTTTTAAACAGCAACAGAATAATTATTCCCGTTATTGTTATCAAAGCAGTGAAATAGTCAAACCCTTCAAGACAAATTCCCAATGCCAGACCAGCAGCAGGAGGATGTTCAGTATTGAGTATTACCATCAAAAACATAGCTATTCCTACAGATAGTGCACCCAGAATCGTCTGATAGTATTCATTGGTTGCTGCTACCACCCCGGAATTAACAATTAGAATACCTAACATATTTACCATGAATGCTGAGAGTATTCCTGTTACATTTCCCCCAAGAACAAATCTTATATTTGAATTATGAGAGTGAGGCATTGTAAAAACGATAAAGGAACTGGCACCGAATGATGCGATTACTACAGCATCCGATACAGTATCCAATAGCATTAAAACAATTAATACTGAGAATGTTGCCAGTAATACCTGTATAAAATATTTCTTTTTATTGCTCTTGAATCGTGAATCCAGTAAACCCATAACAACTGCTAAGCTTTTCCCTCCAATTCTGATGTACAGTTTGGACACCTTGTTGCCTGTATCGGAATACTTGTAAAACAATATGGACATGTTTTTGTTGATGGTGGTTTGGGCTGTTCTTCTTTCGGTTTTTCAAGCATTTTCGTCATTTGTCTAACTACAATAAAAATAACAAATGCTATTATTAGGAAACTTACGACTGTGTTAATAAAAACTCCGTAATTAATGGTTGGTGCTCCGGCTGCCTGAGCCTCAGCTAAAGTATTAAACTTCTCATCGGTTAAATTAATGAATAGATTTGAAAAACTCACCCTACCCAGCAGTAGTCCTATGGGTGGCATTATTATGTCCCGAACAAGCGATGATACAATTTGACCGAATGCACTCCCAAGAATAAAAGCTATGGCAATTTCGATAATGTTTCCCCTCATGATAAATTTCTTGAAGTCCTTCCACATTATTATCCCCCCAGAGAATAATTGGATGCTGATATTTTATCACCAGATTATAATTATTGTTCCGTTTTATTGCACTCTGGAAACTTATTTAGAACTATTATATGAGGTTTTGAAATTAATAAGAGGAAGAAATTCATTCTGAAAAGCTAAAACCCTTTTCAAATACTCTCACACAAGCATTTACAACGTCCTGGTCATAAAGCTTTGAAGCATTTTCCTGAATTTCCTTTAAAGCGGCTTCTAATCCCAGTGCTGGTCTATATGGTCTATGAGAAGACATGGCTTCGACAACATCAGCTACAGCCAATATTTTAGCTTCGTAATAAATTCGATCACCAGTTAATCCTTGAGGATAACCACTGCCATCAAGTCTTTCGTGGTGTTGCAGTACAACGTTTGCCATGTATACGTTGAGATTAGCTTCCATTATTAACTCGTAACTATGTTCTGGGTGCTGTTTTATCATTTTCATTTCAAAACTTGTTAATTTACCAGGTTTATTCAAGATCTCGGAAGGTATAAAGATTTTTCCTATGTCATGAAGAATTGAGGCTTTATCTATTACTTCAGT
>JASMTM010000157.1:0-3410 GCA_041694295.1 Petrotogales bacterium | reverse complement strand
TTAATGAGTCTTGCACTTGTAATATTAAAACCCTCTTCTACTTCAATTTCAAGAATACGACTGGAACATAGCTCAGGTACACCGAATCTTGGAGAAACAAGCATACTATTTTCTTCAAAGCTCTCTTCAGAAGAAAGTTTCTCTTTGGGTGTTATTTTCGTTTTCACAATATTCCATCCAAGATTTGTGTTCATACTGATACCGAGTGTTTCTTCATCCAGCCAGAAAGGATTTCTAGAGGTAATAACCTCCTCGGTTACCGGTGTTATAGAATAATCAAAAAGATCCATAACAAATACTTCGATTTCGCCTCTGTAATTACTCATAAATGCAATTTTTGTTCCGTAGGGTGACCAGACAGGAACAAATTCATTTGCATTACTGCTCAGCAAACCGGTTGTTTTTCCTGTTTTTGTGTTCAACAGTTTTATATCCCAGTTACTGCCATTCCAGTACTGGAAAGCTATATCATTTCCTGTGGGAGATAATGTAGCAGATTTTCCGTTTTCCATCAATGTCGTTCGTTCACCAGATGAAAAATCCTGTTTAACTATGTACCATTTTCCTTCTCTTCTTTCAGAATACAGAACTGCGTCTTTTTTAGGAGATAAAACAGGATCAAGCTGATCATAACGATCTGATGTCAAAGTATTAATTTCCTTTGATTCCGTATTGTAGGAATATATTTCCCAATCGCTATCTTGATCATCAGGGAGTATTCTTCCTGCAAATAGGAGAATGTTATCCCTCAAATATGGGAATTCTGCTTCTCCCGGGAAAGGGACCTTGCTGGATATATTTCCCTTTACGAGTTCATATATTGCAGGTGAATAATTCTTTGACCTTGTTCCCTTCTCTTTATACAAGCTTACGAACATTTTTTCATCAAATGTTGAACCAGAAATATCTGACGAGAAATAATCGCTGTCAGAGGAAATAAGTTTTGTAATAGATTCAATGTTTTCCGGGAGCTCCAATTCTTTGGCCTGTGTTTCTTCGATCGTTTGCTGTTCTTCTTCTGTTGGAATAAGAAGATCTTTTCTGGCAATTGTTGTTAAGAATAAAATCCTATTTTTAGTATGAGGTCGGATGTCTCCATCAGCGGTAGGTCTAACATAAAAATCTCCTTCATTGTCCTGGACCAAAACACCCTGAACTGCTGCAAAACTTCCATTTTCTAGTTCTGAAATGTCTATTCCAGCATAATCATAAAATTTTACTCTCATACCGGATGCAACATTATCGAAGCCGCGATCTGACGGACCGGTCAACCAGAAACCTCTGGTTATGGTTTCATTGTCATAGCTGCTTATTTTACCAAAAATCATCACCAAAGAACTTTCAAGATTTATAAGCTGACTTCTGGCTGAATTGGTAAAAATTATCTCAGGATCTGGCAATGATTCTCCTTCTCTAATTATCTCTATATCTTCAGGTGACGAAGGTCTTATAACAAGGCTGTTCACATCAGTTGTGTATCCAACAGTCGTTAATGTTCCTTTAATGCTTACTAGATCGCCTTTTTCCACCTTTGGTTCATTAAAACCAGATGCATAGATCAAAATACCTGCACTTTTATCTGTGATGGCGAAGTAATTTGCAGCGTTGTGCCAAACTCCAGTACCGACCATTGCTATACCTTCAACCACAACTTCACTGTCAAGATAAACATATTCGTCCTTTTCCCTCTGTCTTAAGTCCTTAATAGTCATGGTTATTGTTTTGCCTTTTTCTGAATCAACTTTTTCAGGCTTTTTCGCTTCCTCTGAGGATGTTAATGTGAAAATATCATAACTTCCTTCTCCATCAGGTCTGTTTAATGCACTAAAATAAATTGTTTTTCCATCAGTCCACAGACTTCTTTCATCTGAAAATGAATTGAATTGTTCTTCAGGATGCTCTATAATTCTGTTATCTGGATCCCAGTGGTATATATCATATCCGCCAAAAGAATCATCTCTTGCTGAATCGAACCATATTGATCCATCTGGAGCCACGAACACAGACCATTCATTACCAGATGTGTTCAATAAGCTTACATTTTCTGGAATTGACCACTTTCCATCTGTTTTTTCTGATTTCCAGATATCTCTACCACCAACAGGTTCTTTACCATCATAGGTGCCTTCAGATGTAAAATAAGCAACTGTTTCATCAGGGTTCACCCAAATATCCCATTCCTGCTCATCTGTACTCAATACGGGTATGAGAACGCCTTCTTTCCATACTTCTTTTTCTTCGTCATACTCCGATCTGTAGAAGTCATAATCTGTATCGGCAGAATATCTTCCAAAATACATTACAAGTTTACCGTTGTTGTTAATTACGCAGGGATTTACCTCGTATTCCTCAGAATTAAGTTCACCAGGCAACCACTGTGGCTCTGCCCATTCTCCATTTTCAAATGACGTGTAATAAATATCATAATTCGTTCCTGCGAAGTAAAATACTCCGTCATGAAGCCAGGGCATTCGTTCTATTCCTGTTGAACAAAAAGGTAACATGCTAACCTCTATCTGTCCTAGTGTTAATACGGTAATAAGAGAAATGAGGACTATCAACATTACTTTTTTGCTTTTCAAGGTCTTCACCGCCTTATCTGTCATATAGACAGTTTTTATTGATGGTTCAATTTGACTGTTTCATTCATTTCTTTACTTTTATAAGCAGCAAGAGCCACTCTTAATGCTTCAAGCCCGTCTTTTCCTGTTGTTAGAGGTTCTCTGTTTTCATTTATTGAATCGATAAATTCCTTCACCAGGGCTTGATCAAAATTATCACCAAAGTTTTCCCAGGTAACGCCATTTTTATTTGAGAAGACTTTGACCTTTGCGTCAAAGGCGCTAACCCACAATGAACCCTTAGTGCCAACCAAATAAAGGGTTACGTCTCCCCAGTAAGGATGTGCTTTAGGTCTTGACCAGCTGCAATCTAGACTCATAAAAACATCGTTAGAGAGCTTTAGCATAAGTAATCCGCAATCCTCAACCGGTATGTTGTAAATAAGTCTTTCATATTTTGCTGAAACCTCAATTATTTCCGAACTTAGTAGCCATCTTATGATATCTACTACATGAACGGTGTGGTCCATAACAGCTCCGCCACCTGATAATTCTTTTTCCACAAACCATCCACCGGGCATCCTTCCGTGGTTTGTTGCTGTAACGGAAAGAATTTTTCCAAGTTTTCCGGTTTCTATTTCCTTTTTCGCTTGCTGTATAGAAGGGGCATATCTAACAGGGAAAGCCATCTGAAAAACTATATTGTTTTCTCTGGCAGTTTTTAACATCGAATGTGCATCTTCTTCAGTTGTTGCTATTGGTTTTTCGCACAGAACATGTTTTCCATTTTTCATGGCAAGCTCCGAGTATTCTTTGTGTAAGGAATTTTCGGAGGTTACCACTATAGCA
>JASMTM010000156.1:0-7289 GCA_041694295.1 Petrotogales bacterium | reverse complement strand
CCCATTCTTTACCAGATCCAAGATGGTCCATTAGACTTCTGGGACTATATTGTGTTATTATTCCAACTTTCGAAATGCCCGCATTAACCATATTGCTTAAAGTGAAATCAATTGCCCGATATTTTCCAAAAATAGGCACTGCAGCAATGGTCCTTACTTTTGTCAGGGGTTCCAGGCAACCTCCTCTTGCTCCTGCAAGAACTAAACCAAGAACCTTCAACATCTTCCCTCCTCAATAATCCACACAGGGTAATCCTGTCATAAAAGATAATTCTGGTACATCTGGCGGCATAGAAAATCTCACCGCGGAACCAATGATATCTTTAGATTTTTCAACTGCATCATCAAATAGATCAAGAAAAGTAGAGTGACTTTCCCATCCCGTAGTGGGATGATACCAGGGACTTCTGCTCAAATTGAGAATATCTTCTTCAGATAAGTTGTTTGTTTGCAAGATATTACCTCTGCCAAAGATTTTTCCAAATTCAGATATTATTTTACTTAACCCCTGTTTCGAATAAGCCTCGTCTAAAACCTGCTTCATTTTTTGAACAGCATACGAATAGCTTATTCCTTCAATTCGGTAAAGATTGTATATTATTTCAGAATACTTCTTTTCCAGAATATCTGGAACTTCAACAGGTAAGAAATCCTCGGGATTCAGTTCTTCGGGCAATTGTTTCATATATCTGACAATCATTTTTTCATCAAGAGCTTCTTCAAGCTGATCATGTTTTGAACCATTTCCAACCTGAGAAATAATGTAAGGATGACAAATCCTATCCAGTGTATGGTGACAAACCAGCCCATATATGTAAAACGGATTTGTTTTATAAAGTTCTCTAATCATGAATTTTAAATACTTACCACATTTTTGTGAGTGAAGTCTCTTGCCTGCAATCAAGTAATATCTGTTCTCTTCAACATATGAATAAGGGTCAGGTCCCTGAGAACCAAGATTAAACATTTTTTGATCTTCTTCACTTTCAAAGGGTATCTCCAGCTCTTTGGAAACTCTTGAACTATGCACAATATGAGTCCAAAAATCGGGCATGCCTTTCACTCCCTGTATTGACTCAAAAATAAGAACAATATAAAAAGCAATCTTAAAAAATTTATAATTGATCTACTTAAACTATATCAGATCAGTCGCTGTTTTCCAAGTTTAATGAATTATCTTATAGAGTTCAGAAGCTGGTTAACAAAAATTAAAGAAGATCATCCAATCTGATACTATATGTACACAACTCTTTCTCCTCAAAGAAAATACTAATTTCTCTTTCCGCATTTTCAACACTATCGGACGCATGCACGATATTCTTTCTAACAGTAACACCAAAGTCTCCCCTAATTGAACCTGATTCCGCCTCCAACGGGTCCGTTTTTCCTATTGTGTGCCTGACTAATTCGACCGCTCTCGGACCTTCGAGAACCATTACTACTATCGGACCGGAAGTGACAAATTTCAATAACGGTTCGTAAAAATCCAGTCCTTTATGCTCGTGATAAAGTTCTTCAGCCTGATAGTCAGACATATGAACCATTTTCATCGCTACAATCTTCAAACCACGCTTTTCAAATCTCGATAAAACTTTTCCGATTAACTGTCTTTTTATTGTGTTTGGTTTCAAATATACAAATGTACGTTCCAATTATCTCCCTCCCAGATATAACTTTTCTCATTGACAGCACTATAAAATATTTCAGTTATAATAATTATAGTATGAAAATCAAAGAAAACATAAAAAGACAGATTTTTAGTGTAATTGAAAAATCAAACGGATCTACAATCGGGTTGAGTGGAAGCGATTCCTTTTTCCTGGAGGAGACAGCACTCGATATTATCCGTGCTGATCCACACTGGGATAAAACAAAAGAAACTGCTGACTTAATGATAATTAAAGCGGATGATGGGAATATTGGAATAGATGAAGCACACGAAATAACACATTTTTTAACACATAAGCCATTTAAAGGAGATAGAAAATACGTTTACATAAAAAATCCGGAGCAATTAACCCGTGAAGCAGCAAACTCTCTACTAAAAACCTTTGAAGAAACACAACATAATACAACAATTATAATGACCTCAACATCATGGAACAGTGTAATTACTACTATAAGAAGTCGCACCATGATATTTGAAGTGCCTTATCCTTTAAACTTACTGGAAAAATTAAAAAAACAATACAGAAATAATGTGAAACATATATACGCAGCTTGCAATGAAGATTATTCATTACTTAAGTATTCACTTGAGAACGATCTATCAAGCGAGATGGAGGCATTCCAAGAAATTGAAAAACTCCGCTGGAATGATTTGCTGGATGGGCTGGTCAATACGAATGAATATGAACCATTATCAAAACTTAAAAAAAGAAAAATCATTGCCTATATAATTAGAACTGTTGCAGACGATATTGAGCCAGCTTTTTTTGAAAAATATAATGATCTAAAGGGTAAAATAACTGATTCTGAAAATGCATTCAATTTGTATGGCTTTTTCTCAAAGGTTATAAAAAGTATGTTACGTGATGCTTTGATAATAAACAACAGCACGCAATGGTACAGAGTTTTTAATCTCGATCTCATTGAATGGTTTATATCTAGAGATACAAAGCAAATAAAACCAGAAGATTTCAGCTGGTGCGATAAAATAAGTCGTTTAAAAATAAGATCGCTGAATAGTGATCTGGTACTTTTCAAGATTTTGTACATTGCACATAGTAATCTGGTTTCAAAAAATGAATCCATTAAGGAGGAAAATTATGCCTGAAATATATGGTAACGTTTGTTATATAGAATTCCATCCAAAGGGAGAACTGAATAAATATTCCATTGGAGAATTTCCCATCGAACGAGGTGATTATGTACTTGCCTACAATGAATTTGGTCTTGACGTGGGAAGGGTTCAGAAAGGCCCGGAGAAACAACGCATCGATAACATAGATATTCAGCCCATAGTCAGAAAAATGACTGAAGAAGACTGGAAAACTTATGAAAAAAATAGCGAAGATTCAAAAGAAGCTTTCAAAACCTGCGAAGAAAAAATTAAGGAACATAACCTACCCATGCGTCTGCTCGAGGCAAGATACATGTTTGATCGTTCACGGATCGTTTTCTACTTTGGAGCAGACAGCAGAGTGGATTTCCGTGATCTGGTTAAGGATCTTGCGCGTATTTTTAAAACACGAATAGAGCTTCGTCAGGTTGGTATACGTGACGAAGTCAAGCTGAAAGGCAATCTTGGTTTATGCGGTCAGGTTGCTTGTTGTGCACGATTTCTAAGAGGATTTCAAAGTATAACACTTAAACACGCCAAAAAACAGCAGCTATTGATTAATCCCGCAAAGATTTCAGGAAGATGTGGTAGGTTGCTGTGCTGTCTGGCTTATGAGCAGGATTTATATAACGAGGAGCTTAAAAACATTCCTGATGAGGGATCAGTCATCGAATACAATGGGAAAACATGTAAGGTACTTACAGTTAATATTTTTCTGAAAATGATAAATCTGGTCACGGATGAGGGTCAAACCTTAAAATTGCCCTTTGAAGAATTCAGAAAAAATCAAAACAAGAGCTGGAAAGAAGAAAACGATGACGATTACAATATTGATAAGGAGGTATAACGATGAGAAAGTATTCACTCCAAGAGTTAAAGCGGCTTGGTAATACATGCAGAAGTGATATTTTAAAAATGACAACAGTGGCTTCTTCAGGACATCCTGGAGGTTCCATGTCATCGGTAGATATTTATCTTTCTATTTACAATCATGCAGGTATTTCTCCCGAGAACCCCTTTGATCCAGAAAGAGACAGAATCGTAGTGAGTCACGGGCATACATCACCCGGAGTTTACTCTGTTCTTGGAAGATTGGGCTTTTTCGATATTGAGGAAGCGATCACGGGTTTTAGGCATCCGGGAACCATATTTGAAGGACATATAACGAGAGGAATACCAGGAGTAGAGTGGAGCACCGGTAATCTCGGGCAGGGACTTTCCGCTGGTGTAGGAATGGCTCTGGCCGCCAGGCTAAAAAAATCAGATTATAGTGTATTTGTGGCAATGGGAGATGCTGAACAGGCTAAAGGACAGGTCGCTGAAGCCAGAAGAACCGCAATAAAGTACGAACTCAATAATCTTGTTGCAATTGTTGATTATAATGATGCTCAAATAACAGGTAAAGCCAGTGATGTTATGAAGGTTAATATAAAAGAAACCTATGAAGCAGATGGCTGGAAAACTATTGAAATTGATGGACACAACTACGAAGAGCTCGACAATGCTCTAGAAGAAGCCATAAATTATGAAGAGGGTCCCATAGTCATATTAGCGAAAACCGTTATGGGAAAAGGTGTATCCTTCATGGAAAATGACGTTACTTACCATGGAAAACCTCTTGATGAAGAACAATGTGATAAGGCCCTAAAGGAATTAAATGAAGAAAATGATATTGAAAAATATAAGAAAAAACGAAAAGAACTACCTGATATCCATGAAGACGTAAATATACCAAAAGATACCTACAGAGTAGAAACGGGAAAGCCTACAATATATGGACCTGATGAAAAACTGGATAATCGAACTGCATTTGGTAAAGCTGTTGCTGATTTAGGTAGATTAAACAATAATAAAATGGCTGTTATCGACTGTGATTTGAAACCTTCAACAAAAACCAATTATTTTGAAAAAGATTTCCCCGGGAGTTTTATTCAGATCGGTGTGCAGGAACATAATGCGGCAACTGTTGCCGGTGCAATGTCCATTTCTGGTTTATTAACATTTTTCGGTGATTTTGGAGTGTTTGGTATTGATGAAACTTACAATCAACAACGGCTGAATGATATCAATAAATGCAACCTAAAAGTTGGCGTTACGCACGTGGGAATAGATGTCGGTGAGGACGGAAAAACGCACCATTGTGTTGACTACATCGGCGCACTCAGAAACTTTTATGGTTTTAGATTAATTGTTCCCGCTGATCCAAATCAAACCGATAGCGCTGTCCGATATTGTGCTAAAGAATACGGAAATTTTGTAATTGCTGTGGGGAGATCCAAAATGAACCCAATCACTAAAGAAAACGGTGCCCCTTTCTTTGGCAGCGATTACAGCTTTGAATACGGTGAAATCGACCTTATTCGCAAGGGTAAGGACGCAACACTTATTTCCACAGGACAGGCAACAAATGAAGCAGTAAAAGCGCATAAGCTACTGAAAGAAATTGGTATAGAAGTTACTGTATTGAACGTGAGTTGCCCTCTCCATGCAAATTTCGATAAATTTAAGGATCATCTTAAAGGAAATTTGATAACAATTGAAGATCACAATGTGAACAGTGGACTGGGTGTAATAGTGTCTGATTACCTTCTAACTACCGGTACAAAACCAATTACATTCAAAAAACTTGGCCTCGATAGGTACTTCTATTCAGGTTCAAGAGACAAACTGTATAAACTTGCAGGAATCGATTCGAAATCTATCTCAAGAACGGTGGAGAATATTGTAAAATGATCGCGCAGTATAAAAAAACCATTCAGCGATTTAAGCAAGATATTGGAGTAGAAGCCGATTCAGAATTGCTTTTTAAAGCTCTATGCCATTCTTCTTTCACCAATGAAATTGAAAGAGAAGACAGAGGCAGTCTTGAATCCAATGAAAGGTTGGAATTTCTTGGTGATGCTGTTCTTGATCTTTGTGTGGCTGATATTCTCTTTAACAGATACTCAGTGAGTGAAGGAATAATGTCTAAAGTTAGAGCCGTAGTAGCAAGTGAAGAGATACTAGCCAGAGTTTCTAAAGATCGGAAAATTGGCACTTATCTGCTTTTGGGTAAAGGAGAAGAAAAGAGTGGCGGCCGAGAAAGAGACTCAATTCTAGCTGATGCGCTGGAAGCTGTTCTGGGGGCTATATATTTGAGTAATGGATTAACTGAATCAAAAAAATTTGTGATCAACATTTTGGAAGAATACATTGAAAGAGCCATAAAAGGCAAACTGCTGCTTGATTACAAAACCGCTCTCCAGGAACTAACGCAGGGTCTTTATGGAGTAAGACCTGACTATGTTATAAAAAAGGAAGAAGGTATTCCACCGGATAATTTCTTTATCGTATCGGTAAATATAAATGAAGAAGAAGCAGCCTGTGGAAAAGGGAAAACAAAAAAGGGTGCGGAACAGGATGCCGCAAGAAAAGCATATAGAAAAATGAAAATCGCACTTGAAGGGAAAAAAGGAAATGAAAATTAACCAGAAAGAAATTGTGCATAAAGATTAACAATGAGCTCAAAATGTAATCTTTTTTAAGTGAATACCTTCGCTCACAAACTCTAAAAGATCCATTGTGAGCTCATTTTTGATTGTTAAACTGATTGACGCTTCACACAGTAATCGTCTTAAAAATACTTCAATTTATAGGTATTAAAATACTAACGGGGGTAATTTGCTTGTCCAAAAAATGTACACGAATACTTGGTATAGATCCTGGCTTTGGAATACTTGGTTACGGGTTAATCGATGTAAATGGGGCTCAGATTTCACCTGTTACATATGGCGTGGTTCAAACAAAACCCGGCGATCCTATACCCGAAAGACTAATACAAATCTACGATGAACTAGAAGCATTGATAAATCAATACAAGCCTGATGAAGCTGCAGTTGAGGAACTCTTTTTCTTCCGAAATGTAACAAACGCTATTCAGGTAGGAGAAGCACGAGGGGTTGTATTACTTGTTTTAAGGCAATCGAAAATTCCCATATACGAATATACACCCCATCAAGTAAAGCAGGCAGTTACAGGTTACGGAAAAGCCGAAAAGGGGCAAATACAGAGAGTCATGAAAACATTCTTGCATTTAAAGAAAACTCCCAAACCAAATGACGCTGCTGATGCACTGGCTGTTGCGTGGTGTCATTTTTCCTTTCGTTCTTACCCTGGAGGTGCTAGACAATTATGAGATATAGACTTAAGAACATGAACATTCCCGTTACAAAGATTGTAAAAAAGCTACTCGGTTTTTATCCTGACAGAGCTCTGGAAGAATGTAACCTCTCAGATCTAATCGTTGACCCGGTGAAAAAGGAATTGACAATGATTTTCGAGCAAGAGCTTACAGCAGCTCAAAGTAAAATGCTGGCTAACCAGTACCTAAGGCTAATTGAGCAACAAATTGACTCGAAAATAACCATCGTGAGTAAATCAAATGGCGGCGAAGAAAAAAGTAAGAACAGTACAGAAAAACAATCTCCTTCAGAAGACTCACAGCGGTTACTAAAATGTACCAATGGAC
>JASMTM010000155.1:0-4884 GCA_041694295.1 Petrotogales bacterium | reverse complement strand
ACTCAGATCCATCTGAGTTTGTTTATAAACAGTTTCTCACCGCCGGTTTTTGTTGTGATGGTTTTATGTTCAAGATCATGATAGGCAGTTATTTTTCTCATTGTTTTCGTACTTGATCTCATAACAAGAGAATCTGTCATCGCCTGATGGTGGCTGTACCTTATTCCTCTAAGAAATGAGCCGTCCGTTATAGCTGTAGCCGAGAAAATAACATCGTCTCCTGAAATAAGATCTTGGGTATAATATGTTTTGTTTAACTCGAACCCCGCTTCTTTTACTTTAATAACTTCTTCCTTGTTTTTTGGCCAGCACTTCACCTGAATTTCTCCACCCATACATTGAAGAGCAGCTGCTGCAAGTACAGCTTCAGGTGAGCCTCCTATGCCCATATAAATATTTGTTCCACTTTCCTGTAATGCTGTAGAGATAGCTCCGGCAACATCACCGTCTTCAATGAACCTGATTCTGGCTCCCACAGATCTGATCTGCTCTATGAGAAAGCCATTTCTCTTTCGATTTAATAATGTGATAGTAAGCTCTGAAATTTTTATATCAAGGATTTCAGAAGCTATCATTAGATTTTCTTTTACAGTGTTGTTTATGTCCAATTTTCCGGTGAGTTCTTTTCCGGTTGCAAGCTTTTCTACGTAATGTGTCGGAAGCGGAGCAACCTTTCCGTTTTCTGCAGCTGCAATAATGGATAAAGCATTGGGTTGACCATTTGCCACCACTCTAGTTCCATCAACGGGATCAACAGCTATTTTTATGGCTGGATCATCTTCACCCCATTTACCAACTTTTTCTCCAGGATATAACATGGGTGCGTTATCCTTTTCTCCTTCTCCTATAACGATTGTTCCTTTAACATCGATTAAGTCCAGTATTCCCCGCATAGCGTCAACAGCACTTTGATCGACCATTTCTTTGTCACCTCTACCGAGGTAAATACTGGACATCAAAGCTGCAGCTTCTGTAACCCTAACCATATCCAGTGTAATCTCAGGTACCAATAAATCCACCCCCAGGGACTATTTTTTTATACGGGATGATTCTAACATTCTTTAATGTAAAAGACATAATTTTGAAATGTAAATTTTTAATCCTAATTCTAAACAGGAGATTTGGATTTATACAATATCTTAATAAAAAAACACCCTGGATAAATTTCAGAGTGGTTTCTATAGTTTTCTAAATTGTAGTTCTTGTTCAAATGTTAGTCGTTTTAGCGGTAAATTCTCTGGCAAATTGTTCAATGTTTTCTTCTTTTATCTTTGGTTCAGGCTTTCCTTCTGACATTTTTTTGATTATCTTTCTGATCATAAAATTCATTCTGTCAAAGTGAAATTCTCCTCCAAAATGACCTTTCACATCACAGTTTTTAAGAAATTCTTCGTCAAAATTATTAGTAAGATACTCATCGAGTTTTTCACTGACATCTGCAAAACAGAGAAATATCCCAAGTTTTTTATTCGTCAGTTCTGGATTCTTCTTGATATATTTTTTAAGTTTTGAAGGTGCTTTTCCAGCCCGAATATTGCCTCCTAGTATAACGACATCATAACTTGCTAAATTTTCTCCTTTTGCATCCTTAAGTTTTATTAATCTCACATCATTTCCCAGTGATTCTGACAGTTTCTTTGCACATTTCTCCGTTGTTCCTGTTTTACTGGTGTAAACAATAAGTATATTCATATAATTCACATCCACTTAAGAATACGTTATATGCGTTCCGAATAAATTTGATTTTGATTGAACCTTCTGTCTATGTTTTATTTTTGAGAAACTTACTAAAAAAAGAATGCATAAAACAAAAGAACCATACTAAAAAAGCTTCTGAATGTATTTTCCGTAATAAAGGCGGAAATATTCAAAGAAACTCAAAAAAATTAGAAACTAAAAATAGCATAAAATATTGGAGGTATAATACTATTGTTAAAACTTTCGATAACATGGTGATAAAATGAATGCAATCCAGTTGCGAGAGGGCATAGAAGTGAAAAAGAAGTTGAATATCAACATCCTGATTGAAGATGGAAAACTGAAAAAATACCCTAAAGCTCATGGTTCAACGTTTTCTGGATTGTATGACTTTTTTATGGAAAAGAATGTATTTCCAAAATTGTTTGAAAGTGATTATGAAAGGCATTACGAGATAATAAAAGAAAATATATCGGAAGTAAAACTCAATTATGTCCTGGAAATTGCTCCTGGAAGCTGCCTAACTGCAGATTATCTTGATAGCACCAATTTCTATTGTGGAGTAGATATCGGCAAAGGATTGCTAAAAAAAGCGTATAAAAGATTGAAAAATGCAGGTTTTAAAGATTACGAGTTATATCTTTCAAGTGCAGATGATTTACCTTTCGCTGAAGAAAGCTTTGATTTTGAAATGTGCCACCTTTCACTTAATTTTTTTGACAATCTTGAAAAAGTAATACATGAAATAGGCAGAACGCTAAAAAAAGAAGGAAAATTCTTTTGTAGTGTTCCCGTCCCTGAAAGAAGAAGTAATGAAAATGCCTCCAGTAAAAGAATAAAAAGAATAAGAGGAACATTATACTCAGAAAAACGACTCCATGAATTTTTTTCAAATGAAGGCTTAAAATTTAGTAGTTTACCGTATGAGAATGGATCATTGCTTTACTTCATAGCCCTGAAATGACTGAAATTCCTTGGATCGCTGAATTACATTAGATAACATATAGCAGCCATTCTTTACCGCCCGTATCAGCGAGCTACCTGATATATTATGATTCCACATATCATTAGCAGTAAACCAATTCCCTTTGCAGGTGTAATAGAAATTTGTTGTTCTCCAAACCAGCCACCAATGTTTATTACCAGGGCAAAAACTATTTGAGTTATCACGATGATCAAAACCCCACGACTGGCACCAAGTCTGGAAACACTCTGTGCGATACTGAAAATAATTACTACTCCGATAAACCCAGCTGTGGCATAAATCGGATTTAGTTCCTTTAGCGATGCCATGCTAAGCTCACCTTTTCCAAAAAGAAGTAGCAAAAACATAGCGAGCAAAAATCCAGTTCCATGAATCAAAAAATTAGCTCCATAGAAACCAACCTGCTCACCCAGTCTGGCGCTGAATACACTTTGTACCGCAATCACTATTCCTGCTATTATTGAGAATAAAAATCCTGTAATCATATTTACCTCACCCGTAAAGATCTGAAGCTATTTTCTTTAGCTTCTCAAAATCTATTATTTTGATTTGGGATCTATTTATATTAATTACACCCTCATCGCTTAGCTCTTTCATCACCCTGTTAACGTGACGATAGCTTCCGCCAAGTAACTCGGATATCTCGGTCTGACTCTCAGTTTCTAACTCATCAAGCATACGTTCGTTTTTTTCGTCTGAAGTCATCAGTAGTAAATACATCGCTACTCTCCTTTTAAGCGGTGCTGAAGACGTAAGTGTTCTGACAATGTCGTTATGGTAAAGCTTGAAAGCCAGTTCCTTTATTATCATTCTCAAGAAAGCTGGGTTATCCATCAGGTGTTTTCTTGCAACAGAGATATCTAACGCAAGAAGCTCGGTTTTGCAAACAGCTGAAACGGATGTTTGTACAGTGTAATCGTTCAGTAATTCCAGATCACCCAAAACAGAGAAAGGTATGGAAAATCTCATGAGCATTCTGTTACCGTTTTTCAGAAGTAAAGAGATCTTGACCTTACCCTTAACAAGAAAATATAAATAGTCAGGTTTTTCATCAATAGAATAAATGTTGTCATCTCTATTAAAATGATGTATTTCAAAAGACCCTGTGAGATCTTTGCCAATGATCTCTTGAAGTTGAAATTTTCGCACATAGTTTTCAATTTTATGTTTGTCTCTGCTGATTTTCATTTTTTCCCTCCCGGGAAAAGTATATATTGAATATTTTAAATCAAATAGGACAATTGTCCTATTCAAGAAGTTGCACATAAATTCTAAGCTTTTTCAAAGCAATCTTTAAGCTGTTTTTAAGTATTCCTCTGTATCATATATTTGAAATCCAAAAAAGGAGTGAGTACAATGAAAAGGTTAATCGTTATATCAGCAGTTTTGTTATTAGTTATGATTGGTTTTGCAGCTACATTAAATGATGAAGAAATATCTGGAATTCTCTTAATGAGAGAAGAAGAAAAACTAGCCCGGGATGTTTATCTTGAACTTTACGAGCTCTGGGGACTCAGGACCTTTAGCAATATAGCGGGTGCAGAGCAAAATCATATGGATAGAGTGAAATTCCTAATAGACAAATACAACCTGGAGGATCCCGCATTGGGAGAACGTGGAGAATTCACTGATGAAAGTCTACAGGCGCTCTATAATGAACTGGTAGCCATGGGAAGTAAATCGCTTGTAGATGCAGTAAAAGTTGGGATGCTCATAGAAGAACTGGATATTAAAGATCTACTTGAACTTATTGAACAAACCGAGAACGAAGAACTGCTTTTTGTTTATAACAATCTCGAAAAAGGTTCAGAAAACCATCTTAGAGCATTCAACAGACAACTTGAAAAATATAATGCTAGTTATGATTATCAGTATATAACCGAAGAATTTGCAAACGAAATATTATCAAACAAATAAAATTAAATTCAAAATAGAAAGGGGCTTTTTGAGCCCCTTTTTATTTTCAAACATAGAACTATAAAAAACAAAACAGTCGAAGCTTCTTTCAGAGCTAAATGAAATTAATGAAAATTCCACGTTTAAGGGAAATTACTATTGTTTATAGAAAGAAGATTTGAGAAGAATTCCTATGAAAGAATAATCAAACTCAAATTTGTACTGTGAGTCCTCAAAATTCACCAAATGTAGTGACAAAATGTCAGGCTTCAAATTTAAGATCCGCTATTTATGGGGGTTTCAAA
>JASMTM010000154.1:0-4651 GCA_041694295.1 Petrotogales bacterium | reverse complement strand
ATTTTAGCTGTACCTCTTTACCAGATATTTGTTAAAGCAGGTCTCACTGGAAACGGTCCAAGGTCATTTTTTGCAATGTTCATTATTTATATTGTGCAAACATTACCTGTTTCTTTATATATGCTCGGTAATTATTTCAGAACCATTCCTTTTTCTATTGAAGAAGCAGCCATAATTGACGGATGTTCGAGATTACAAACCATATTTAGAATTGTTATCCCGCTTTCACTTCCAGCAATTGTGACTGTATACATATACGCATTTATGATAGCCTGGAATGAGTACTTGTTTGCATCAATTTTTATAAGACCATATCCAACCTTTTACACACTACCCATTGGACTTAATGAACTGTTCTATTCAGAACATGCAATCTGGGGTAAAATGATGACTGCATCTGTATTGACTGCGGTTCCAATCATAATAATGTTTACAGTGATGGAAAAATATCTTACTAGCGGATTAACAGTCGGCGCAGTTAAAGAATAAATGGAGGCCAGACATGAAGTCATTGCCTGAGAGTGTTTACAGTAAATTATCAGATTACAAAAAGCCAGATATAATCGTTGGAATTTCAAGCTATAACAACGCTTCAACTATTTCGCATGTAGCGGAGACCGCTGCCAGAGGAATCACTGAATTTTTCCACGGGAATGGATTGGTCGTTGATTCTGACGGAGACTCCAGAGATAACACAATTGATGTATTTCTCTCCTCCAATACAGAAAATGTTGATAAACTGGCTTTCAAGTACAATGGTATCTCGGGTAAAGGCAGTGCCATGAAAGCCATAATGGAGATTTCAAAATTCCTGAGAGCTCCTGTTACAATCTTTTTAGATGCTGACCTTAGAAGTGTTAAACCATGGTGGATTGAAAGACTTTCAAAACCCATATTGAGGGGTGCTACTTCCTACATTACTCCGTATTATGTCAGGCACAAATACGACGGAACAATTACAAATAACCTATGTTATCCATTGACAACGGCTCTTTATGGTATTGACATAAGGCAACCTATTGGCGGAGATTTTGGGGTTGGACTTGATTTAATAGATATATATCTTTCGAAACCTTCAGAAACTTGGAGAAGTGACATTTCACGTTTTGGTATAGATATCTGGATGACTATAACTGCAGTAAATGAAAGTAATAAGCCGCCGATGCAAGCAGCTCTCGGAGCCAAAGTTCACGATGCAAAGGATCCTGGTAAACAACTTGGCCCCATGTTCGAACAGGTTGTGGGGACGCTATTTAGTTTATCCGAGAAATACTTTGACAACTGGCGGGAGATAAAGGGAATGAGAAAAGCTGTACTGTATGGTGAAATACCAGAAGTAATACCAGAACCATTGAAAGTAGATCTGGAAAATATGAAGAATAATGCAAGAATGCAACTGAAGAAAAATCAGGAACTTGCAGAAAGATTGCTAACAAAAGATAAACAGCTTGTTATCAATGAAGTGTCTGATAATGGTACTTTAAGTATTGAGGATTGGGTTGACCTGGTTTATTCTCTGATGATTAAATATAGACAAGTATCGGAAAGAACAAATGTAATTTCACTTTTACTACCTTTGTATTTCGCAAGGGTTGCCGATTTTGTAGAAAAAACCAAAGAATTAGCATCAAAAGAAGCAGAGAAATATGTCAAAGAAGCTGTAGAATGTTTTATAGAAAAAAAGCCTGATTTAATAAAGAGGTGGTAACATGATAACAACATTCATAAAAGGTAAATATTCTACATTCAGTGAATCGGAGAAAAAAGTTGCCAAATATATTTATGAAAGGCCAGATGATGTTATCCACTATACGATAACAGAATTAGCGCGCTTTTCAGAAGCCAGTGAAGCTACTGTGTATAGATTGATCAAGAAACTCGGCTTTAGTGGCTATCAGGATTTCAAAATATCCCTGGCAAGAGAATTGAGCATCCCTAAAGAAGGCACACCTAGCGATTCCAAAAAAGATCTGGAGAGCTTCGTCAAATCTGTGATCGATTCCAACATGAATCTTATTAAACAGATCAACAGTCTCCTTGATATAAAATCTGTAGAAAAAGCTGTGAAACTTATAGAAAAGTCGAAAAGGATTTTCTTTTTTGCTGTGGGTAGATCTTCTGCTGTTGCACAAAGTGCAAGCTTAAACTTTGCACTCCTAGGTCTTTCAGCCAATTATTATTCTGATCCTCACGCTCAGGTTATGGTAGCTTCCAGTATGGGTGAAGATGATGTGGTAATTGGGGTTTCCCACACTGGAACAATAAGAGATACATGCAAATCACTTCAAATAGCACACGGGGCAGGAGCAAAAACTATCGCAATTACATCCGGCATAAATTCTCCCATAACAAATGAAGCAGATGTGGTACTGTACGCAGCAACCAGTGATCCTTCCGAAAATAGTTTTATAGTCAATCGAATCGGTGAATTCGTTATACTTGAGGTACTTTACCGCTGTGTACTCGTTAATTTCGAAACTAATCTGAAAAAGCACTTCAATAGGTTAGAAAAGGCCCTTAAACCGAAAAGGTTTTGAATATGAAGATTGCATTACTACATTACAGGGTTGGAGAAAATGATGGCGTTTCACTTGAAATGAAAAAATGGCGCACGGTTCTTGAAAGAATGGGCCATGAGGTTTCATATATAGCTGGTTCACTTGGTCAGGAAGAGGGTTACGAAATACCAAGCATAATGTACGATAACCCCAGGAATAAAAGAATATTGAACAACGCTTTTATTAACCTTGAGGAATTTAGCCCAGGCAGTCTTTTTGAAGAGATAAGGACGTACAGCAATGAAATCAAACGTTTATTAATCCCTATAATCAAGAAAGAGAACTTTGATTGTATTGTTGGTAACAATATCTGGTCCCTCGGTTGTAATCTTTCTCTTCCCCTTGCAATGGAGGATCTTGATGGCCGTAAACCATTTCTGATTGGACATCATCACGATTTTTACTGGGAACGCTCATTCTATTCAAATCCAACCAGCAATTACGTTAAGAACTTGCTTGAGGATAACTTTCCACCAGCTGATCTGGATGGTCATGTTGTTATAAACTCAATCGCACAGGAAGAACTCAAAACAAAGAATGGTGTCCTTTCTGAAGTAATACCCAACGTCTTTGATTTTAATGGTACTGTATGCAATAAAGATACATTCAACCATGATTTGAAAAAGAAACTTGGAATTGAAAAAGGCGATCTTGTTTTTTTGCAGGCAACAAGAATTGTTGAGAGAAAGGCAATAGAGCTTATTCTTCATGTGCTTAAGGTTTTTACAGAAGAGTTTTTTCCTTTCCTTATTGGGTCAAGAAATCCTTCAGGGGAAACAATAGACAGAAGATCACGAGTTCATCTTGTTTTACCAGGTTTTGCAGAAAAAGATTCTAGCGAATATCATCAGAAACTAGAAGCATTATCAAAGATCATGCCCTTCACAACCCATTTCGTTAAGGATCTCTGTTCACAGGAAAGATCGTTTACTGAAAAAGAAAAGAAGTATTCTCTGTGGGATTTTTACACAATCGCAGATTTTACAACCTACCCGAGTATACTCGAAGGGTGGGGTAACCAGTTTCTTGAATCAGTGTATGCAAAAAAACCTGTGATTGTTTTCGAATATCCCGTTCTTCGAAAAGATATTTTACCCAAAGGTTTTGATGTAATATCACTCGGAGATTCATTTACCGTTAATGATTTTCTAGGCATATATCAGGTAGAACATGAAAAAGCAAGGGAAGCAGCGAAAAAATGTATGGTCTTAATTAAGGAGCCAGAACAATATAGACATACGGTTGAAAAGAATTTCAACATTGGAAAAGAAAATTACTCATATGAAAACCTGCAGTGTATGCTGGATAGACTTTTATCTTCAATCTCTTGGCCCGAATAACGCTGTTCCTATACGTATCATATTTGCACCTTCATCAATAGCGATAAGATATGAATCTGTCATTCCCATTGAAAGCCATTTAATATCCAAATTCTCCTGCTTTATTTTTTTTGCTTTCTCATAAAGTTCTCTGGTTAATTTGAAATATGGCCTTAATTCTTCAGGATTTTCAAAAATCGGACCCATCGTCATTATACCGGTAATACGCAGATTGGAATAATCTCTAATTTGGTTAATAAATTCTTCAAATTTGTCAGGCATTATTCCATGCTTTTGCTCCTCTTTGCCACTGTTGATCTCTACATAGGCAGGAACAACGATATTTGCATTTCTTGCGCGTTTGTTAACTTCACGAGCTAGTTTTAAGGAATCAAGGCTCTGTATCACGTCAAATAATTTTAGTGCGTCTTTTACCTTGTTTCTCTGCAGATGTCCTATCATGTGCCAGGTTATCTTCTCATCAGTACTTTTGTTGACTATCTCGAAAACATCTTCCGCTTCCTGCACATAGTTTTCTCCTATGTCTGTAATACCCGCCTTCACAACCTCAATTATCTCTTCTGCTTTCCTTGTTTTTGCAGCAGCAAGAATCCTGACACTCTCGGGAATTTCTGATCTAATTTTTTCAACATTCTTTGCGATATTTACCATCCTGTTCAACCTCTTTTGTACAATAATTGGTTTAAAATTGAATATAACAATTAAATGATAACATGTTAGTAAAAAGGAGGTATAAATGAATGTTGATAAAGG
>JASMTM010000153.1:0-20118 GCA_041694295.1 Petrotogales bacterium | reverse complement strand
ACAGAAATTGCATTTGCTCCTGGAGTATTATAAACCTGAATGCCCAGTTTTTTTGCTGTTTCAACATCAACATTGTCTAAACCAACACCAGCACGACCGATGATTTTAAGATCTTTACCTGCTGACAGGACGTCAGCTGTGACCTTTGTTGCACTTCTTACAACAAGAAATTCTATACCATCAAGGTTTTCCTTTAATTCTTCTTTATCATAATGTCCTTTTGATATCTCAAAAATTCCTGAATCTTCAAGAAGTTTCATTGCGTCATCTGCAAGTGGGTCATTTGCATGAAGTCTGTACATTAGACTCCCTCCCTATCAAAAACTTCTTCCGCAGCTTTCACTGCTTTACCATATTCCACATCGTACCCAAGTTTTTTAAGGACCATTTCTATCGCCGAAAGTGCTATAATCACATCGAACTTTGACAGGTATCCAAGGTGTGATACTCTAAATATTTTCCCCTTCATGTCTCCCTGTCCTCCCGCTATTGTAACACCAAAATCATCTCTCATCATTGAGACAAGTTTTTTGCCATCCACATTTTCTGGAACTTTTACCGCAGTTAACACATTACCTGGTTTTTTCGAAAAAAGTTCCAGTCCAAGAGCCTTGACTCCCTCTCTCGTTGCATCTCCAAGAATTCTGTGCCTTTCCCATATATTTTCCATGCCTTCTTCTTTAAGCATTTGAAGGGCCTTTCTTAACTGGTAGATCAGATTAACTGCAGGTGTGTAGGGAGCTGCTTTTTTCTTGTATGCCCTTGCATCAAAATAAAATCTTGAAGACTCACACGTCTCTACCTTCTTCCAGGCATCTGAACTGAATGATATAAATGCCAATCCAGGAGGTATCATAAAACCTTTCTGTGCGCCCGATACTACAACATCAAGATCCCATTCATCCATCTTCAACGGTTGAGCCACCAGTCCGCTTATCGCATCAACTGCAATCAGTTTGCCGTGCTTTTTTACCACTTTTGCGAATCCCTCAATATCCATTATTGTTCCTGTAGACGTTTCACTTAAGGTAGTGAAAACAGCAACTGCATCAGGATTTGAATTGAGCTTTTCATCAATTTCGTCGGGTGTTACATAGTCACCATAATCAACATCAATTGAAATAATCTCCGCTTTATAGGATTTACATAATTTAAGCCAGCGCTCTCCAAATTTACCACCATTAATAACAATTACCTTATCACCAGGAGAAACGATATTCGCAACAGCCATTTCCATGGCCCCCGTTCCTGACGATGCAAGAAGAAAAACATCGTTCTCTGTCTGGAAAACATATTTGGTTAGGTTGATGGCTTCTGACATAATCTTTTCAAATTGTGGAGTCCTGTGATGTATTGTATCTCGCGCCCCCTCCAATAATAGATCTATTGGCACAGGTGTTGGTCCGGGCGCCAACAAGTAATTCTTTTTTACCAATTTTGCCAATTCAAACACCTCCTGTTAATAATTATGATATGGGTTTACTTATTCATGTGAATTAATTAACAAAATTTTCAAAAAAGTCCTCGAGATTGCTTATCCATAGTTATTTATGTACTTTAATACAATCAATTTTAGTAACCTTTAAAATAGTTATTATGGCAACCCTGAATAACCTTCAGTACTAGTTTATATGAATCTCTTATCTTCTACAAGTGCTTAACAAAACCAGCAAAAACTCTACAACCATTTTTATAAATAAATATCATGCCCAAATACATTATTACTCATTCAAATTCCTAAAATATGCTTCTGTTTCTCAAAAGGAGACAACCTTTCCATTCTGTTTTTTTGCTCAAAATGTGCAATTCATTTCATTATATGAAATATTTTGCATGCAAATTCATTCATGCTTTTTGTTTTGTGGTTTTTCCATGTTTTGGCGTAAGCAGCTTTCTAACAATATAACAGTTAAATATTGACTCACTAAGTAACTACTGGCATACAGTTGCTATAAAATACATGAAAATTAATACCAGCTGAGCAAACAACCAAAATGCTATTTTTTCGAAATCTGGAACATTTTTCAACCATGAATAAGTCTTAAAGTTAGATAGGTGTTCATAAATTTCCAGCTAACAAAAATTCCAGGGGGTGTATATATGAAACTGAACTTTTCTGAAACTGGAAACAAATTAAAATCTTCGATCATCAGAGAACTCCTAAAGGATGCCATGAATGAGGGTGTTATATCTTTTGGTGGTGGCGTACCCGACCCAGAAACGTTTCCAAAAGAGAAATTGGCAGAAATAGCAAAAGATGTTGTTCTTAATGAATACAAAAGATCATTGCAGTATGGTCCCACAGAGGGTAACCCATTATTTAGAAAAACATTCCTTGAATTTCTTGAAAAAACAGAAGGAATATCAGGCCTAAATGAGGATAATATTCTCATAACAGTTGGTTCTCAAAGCGCGCTTCACCTGTTATCAACCGTATTTCTCGACAAGCAGAGTATTTATTTCGTTTCAAAGCCTGTATATCTTGGTGCTGCAAGTGCTTTTGTGATGAATTCCGAACGTTATGAATATCTTGTACTTCATAAAGATGGAATAGACGTAGATGATCTCAGTAAAAGATTGACCGAACTGGATAAAAAAGGAGAAATAGAAAACGTAAAATTTATCTATGTTGTTCCAAATTTTCACAATCCAGCTGGTGTTACATTGAGTCTGGAAAAAAGAAAAGCCATTATCGAACTTGCAGAGAAATATGATATTCCGATCATTGAAGACGACCCTTATGGAGAATTGAGATATGAAGGCGAGCGACTTCCTTCGCTGTTTAAACTGGCTGGTAAAGATCGGGTGTTGATGCTGAGAACTTTCAGTAAAATTCTATCTCCAGGTATGAGATTGGGAATAGTTGTTGGAAATAAGGAACTTGTAAGAAAAATGGTTATGGCCAAACAGGCTGCAGACTTATGTACACCAAGCCTCACACAAATTATTGCAGCAAGATTTCTCCAGAAATACAATCTGAACGAATTGCTGAAGCCAACAATAAAACTCTATAAAGAAAAGAAAGATCTTATGCTGAAGGAACTTGAAAAGGCATTTAAAGATATGAACGGAGTTACATGGACAGAACCTGAAGGCGGATTATTCATCTGGCTCACACTACCTGAAGGGTATGACACGCTTGAAATGATGGATATAGCAAAGGAAATTGGTGTACTCTTTATACCTGGAAGTTCCTTCTCGCTCGACGGGAGTTGTGCAAATTCCATGAGATTATCCTTCTGCTTGCCACCTGAAAAGGACATTGTCGAAGGTGTAAGAAGATTAAAGGAAGCTGTTGTAAAATACGGAAAGAATAAAAATCTCCTTTAAGGAGTGATCTGATGTATACTATTTTAGTAATTAATCCAGGTTCAACATCGACAAAAATCGCAGTATTTGAAGACGAAGAACCCATATTTAAAACTAAATTAAAACACTCCAGTAAAGAAAGCACTGAAGATATTGAAGAAATCGTAAAAACACGCACAGATGACATAAGAAAATTATTAAGGGAGAATGGTTATAAAAGAAATGATATAACAGCCATAGCTTGCAGAGGGGGTATTCTGCCACCTATGCCTGGTGGTACATATATTGTTAACGATGATATGGTTGATTATTTGCTTCATCAAACACCTGTAGACCATCCGTCTAATTACGCTGCCCCAATAGGCATGCAATTATCTGATAAAGATATACCTGTATTTATAACTGATCCTATCTCTACAGATGAATTCATAGACGAAGCCAGACTTTCCGGTATACCACAAATACAAAGACTGAGTCTTTTACATACATTGAACATGCGAGCAGTCTCCTACAAAGTTGCAAAAGCTTTTGGAAAGAATATTGAAGAACTCAATATGGTAGTCGCCCACCTGGGTGGCGGCATATCAGTTGGTCTTTTACTTAAAGGAAGATTCGTTGATGTAAACAACGCTACTGGCGAAGGTCCTTTTAGTCCAAACAGAGCTGGAGAATTACCTGTTGGAGATCTCGCAAAAATGTGCTTTAGCAAAAAATATTCAAAAAAGGAACTGTTAAAAAGGTATAACAAAGAGGGTGGATTGAAGGCCTACCTGGGAACGGATAGTTTGAAGGAAGCACTTAAAAATACAGATGACTTTTCCAGACATGTTATTGATGCCATGGTATATCAGATAAGCAAAGAAATTGGTGGAATGTGTGCAGTCGCTGGAGGAGATATTGATGCCATAGTTCTAACAGGTGGAATGGCTTATAGCTCACACTTTGTCGAAAAGATAAAATTCTATATTGCAAAATTTGCCCTGGTAGTAACTGAACCCGGAGAACATGAAATGCTTGCTCTTGCTCAAGGAGCAATTAGAGCCCTTAACAAGGCTGAGACGCCAAAGACTTTTTCGCTGGAGGAATTTGTATGATTAAATCGCTCAATGAGATACTAAAGGAAGCGAAAAAATTTCACTCGAAGATAGCTGTTGCAGTCGCCGAAGACAGGGCGGTATTAAAAGCCTGTAAAAACGCAATAAATGAGAACATTGCGGAATTTATTTTCTTTGGTAATGAACAGTTACTAAAAACTTTAACCAATGAACTAAATATGAAAGATGGTTTTGAAATAGTAAACGCAGAAAACCAGAATTCTGCGATAAAAATGGGCGTTGAATCAGTTGCTTCAGGAAATGCGAAGTTGCTAATGAAAGGTAAAGTAAGAACAGGAGATTTGTTGAAGGAATTTTTAGATGAGAAATATGGTTTGAAGACAAATAAAACGATGAATCTGGTAAGCGTTTTTCAGATTCCAAATTTTGATAGACTTCTTATTGTGTCTGATGCAGGAATGGTTATACAACCAGCGCTGGAGCAAAAAATTCACTGTATCACGAATTGCATAAATGTTGCGAAAACACTCAGAATTGAAAAACCTAAGGTAGCATTACTTGGAGCAGTTGAAACAGTAAATCCAAAAATGTCAGCAACAATGGATGCTGCTGTGATATCAAAAATGGCTGACCGCGGACAATTAAAAGGTGCAGAAATTGATGGCCCCTTTGCATTGGACAACGCTGTTTCTGTGGAAGCGGCAGAACATAAAGGGATATCAAGCAGTGTCGCAGGAAAGGCAGATGTACTAATTATGCCGGACATTGAAGCGGGAAATATCTTTTACAAAGCCATGGTTTTTCTTGCTGGTAGCGTTGTAGCAAGTACAATAACAGGAGGTAAAACACCAATAGTATTGACATCCAGAGCTGATACTGAACAGTCCAAACTTTATTCAATAGCATTAAATGTTTTGCTGGCGGAGGGATATCATGAATAGAATTTTAGTCATAAATCCCGGCTCCACATCAACCAAACTGGCGATTTTTGATGAAGAAAAGCTATCAAAAAATATGACTATAAGACATGAACCCTATGAACTTGCACAGTTTGAAACTCTATATAGTCAAAAAGATTTTAGAAAAAAAATAATAATTCAATTCCTGGAAGAACATGGTTATGAAATTAATGATTTTGACGCCTTTGTAGGAAGGGGAGGACTATTGAAGCCTATTCCTGGAGGAACATATGCAGTTACAGCTAAAATGCTGGAAGATCTCAAAGAAGCCCGGTACGGTGAACATGCTTCAAATCTTGGAGCTGTACTGGCAAATGAGTTATCAGCTGAATCAGAGAAAAAAGCACCTGCTTTCATAGCTGATCCTGTAGTTGTTGATGAAATGAAAAAGGTAGCAAAATTATCAGGGCATCCCGATTTTGAGAGAAAATCCATATTTCACGCTCTAAATCAGAAAGCCGTCGCCAGAGAGATTGCGAGCAGATACGGGAAAAAATATGAAAACATGAATCTTGTGGTGGCTCACATGGGTGGTGGAATCTCAATAGGAGCTCATGAAAATGGTAAGGTTATCGATGTCAACAATGCTTTAAACGGAGATGGTCCTTATACACCTGAGAGATCAGGAACGCTACCCATTTCACAATTTATAGAGTTATGTTATTCAGGAGAGTATAACTATGCAAAAATTAAAAAACTTATAAAGGGTAATGGTGGGCTGGTAGCTTACACCGGTACCAACAACTGTGAAAAAATACAGGATAATATAGCTTCTGACGAGAACAGTAAATGGTCCTACTATTACAGAGGTATGGTTTATCAAATAGTAAAATGGATTGGCAGAATGTCAGCTGCATTGAAGGGTAATGTTGATGTAATAGTGCTAACTGGTGGATTAGCTCATGATGAACGATTCCTCGTAAAATGGGTAAAGGAAAAAGTATCATTTATCGCTCCAGTAGAAGTTGTTCCTGGAGGTGATGAGGAACGAGCTCTTGCCTTGTCTGCACTTAGAGTAATAAAAAATGGAATAAAACCAAAGATATACGAGGAGATCATTGATGTTTGACAAAAAAATAAATATTTTCATGGGAATGTTTGGAAGCGGTAAGACAGAGATATCACTAAATGCAGCCATTAAACTCAAATCAAAACATGAAAATGTTGCAATAGCTGATATCGACGTAATCAGTTCTTATTTTAGATCAAGAGATATGAGAGAAACTTTCGAATCAAAGGGTATTAAGATAATTGCTCCTGAGGGAAAATTAATGCATGCTGATTTACCAATTATAGTACCACAGGTTGCAGGATATATTACAAGAAAAGATTACAGAGTAATAATAGATGTAGGTGGTAATGACGATGGGGCAGTCGTTCTTAGTTCCTTAAAAAATCACATTGATTCTCAGGAAAGTACAACCCACTTTATAGTAAATCCATACCGACCTTTTACGGATACCGTGAACAAAACTGTTGATCATATTGAACGGCTGTCGCAAAAATCCCGCAGAAAGATTGACTACCTGATTAACAATGCAAATCTTGGAGATGAAACAAAAGAGGAACATATTGAATATGGAGAGTCATTTATAAAAGAAGTTTCGGAAACTACTAATATACCCGTTATTACAACGGTTATCATGAATGGAGTTAAAGCCAAAAACACAAAATTCACGATTTTCAAAATAACTAAATATATAAAGAAAATATGGGAGGTTTAAAAATGGCTAAGTATTATGTAGAGATTGATAAAGAACGCTGTAAAGGATGCGGCCTTTGTATTGAATACTGTCCAAAAAATGTTCTTAGTTTTTCCGATGAATTCAACAGCAAGGGTTATCATCCAGCACAACTACATGATATGGAAAACTGCATTGGTTGTGGATTTTGTTACATGATGTGTCCGGATACTGCAATCACAGTATATAAAGAAAAGGAAAAAGTCGAAACCCGGTGAAGAGGAGGATTGTTATGTCTGAAAAGTTAATGGTAAAGGGAAACGAAGCCATGGCTGAAGCTGCTATAAGGGCAGGTTGTCGTCTGTATTTCGGTTATCCTATTACACCGCAATCAGAATTAACTGAATATATGGCACGTAGATTACCAGAGGTAAAGGGAACATTTTTACAGTCTGAAAGTGAGGTAGCAGCAGTAAATATGATCTACGGTGCTGCCAGTACTGGTACCAGAGTAATGACTTCTACTTCAAGCCCTGGATTCAGTCTAATGCAGGAAGGCATATCCTATATTGCTGGAGCTCAGTTGCCCTGTGTTTTTATTAATGTTGTTAGAGGGGGGCCAGGACTGGGAGATATCCAGCCTGCCCAGAGTGATTATTTCCAGGGCACTAAGGGAGGCGGTCATGGAGATTACAGACTTATAACGCTTGCTCCCAGCTCGATTCAAGAAGCTGTTGATCTAATTCCTCTTGCCTTTGAGCTGGCAGATAAATATCGAAACCCAAGTCTTATTCTTGCAGACGGTATGCTGGGACAGATGATGGAACCAGTTTCCTTTAGCGAATTTAAGGATCTTTCTGAATTGCCTGATCATTCAGATTGGGCCATGCAGGGTAATGAAGGTAGAGAACCTCACAAAATAACATCCTTCGATATAGATCCCAACAAACTTGAAGAAATGAATATGGTTTACAATGAAAAATACAAAGAAATTATGGAAAAAGAAGTACGATATGAGACTACACAGGTTGAAGACGCTGAATACATTATGGTTGCATATGGAACAATGGGCAGAATTCTAAGTAATGTGTTAAAAATGGCAAGAAGTGAAGGTATAAAAGTAGGCTTGTTTAGACCAATTAGCCTCTGGCCATTCCCGTACAAAGCACTGAACGATTTGATAAAAGGCAAAAAGGGTGTTCTAACGGTTGAGATGTCAACCGGCCAAATGGTCGAAGATGTAAAGCTTGGAGTTAACGGAGAGATTCCTGTAAACTTCTACGGCAGAACCGGCGGAGTGGTTCCAACACCCAATGAAGTACTTGAACAATTGAAACAAATGATCGGGAGAGGTGAATAATATGTCAGCAATAAAAACCTTCAAAAGACCCAATGCACTTTCTTCAAAAGAATTCACATATTGTCCTGGTTGCCATCATGGGATTGTACACCGATTAATTGCTGAAATAATTGATGAGTTTGAAATTCAGGGAAAAACTCTCATGGTTGCCCCGGTAGGTTGCTCTGTCTTCGCGTATACCTTCTTCGACGTAGACGGTACAGTTGCAGCTCACGGTAGAGCTCCGGCAGTTGCCACAGGTATGAAAAGAGCAAGACCGAATAATATTGTATTCACTTACCAGGGTGATGGTGATCTTGCAGCTATCGGAACAGCTGAAATAATTCATGCAGCAAATAGAGGAGAAAAGATTACCACGATTTTTATTAACAACGCCATTTACGGTATGACAGGCGGACAGATGGCACCTACAACATTACTGGGTATGAAAACAACGACATCTCCATATGGTAGAAAGGCAGAAAATGAAGGTTATCCCATTCATGTATGCGAGTTATTAAAAGAAACAGGTGGTGTAGCATATCTTGAAAGAGTAACTGTGAACTCACCAAATGAAGTTCGGAAAGCTAAAAAAGCGCTTAAAAAAGCATTCACTGCACAGATAAAGGGACTTGGTTTCTCACTGGTTGAAGTACTATCAACATGTCCAACAAACTGGGGAATGAGTCCTAAAGAAGCCATGAAATGGCTAGATGAGAACATGAAAAAGGAATTTCCAGTCGGTGTCTTCGTTGACAAGGTCGGTGATGAAAAGTGAATGAGAACATACTTATCATTGCAGGTTTTGGCGGACAGGGAGTAATGTTGATGGGACAGGTACTCGCCACTGCAGCAATGATAGAAGATAAACATAGTACATGGTTACCCTCTTACGGACCTGAAATGCGCGGTGGAACAGCTAACTGTACCGTTGTTATAAGCGAAGAAATGATAGGTTCGCCAATAGCAGACACGCCAAACTCTGTTATCGCTATGAATATTCCGTCACTTCTTAAATTTGAAGAAAAACTTTCTCCAGAAGGTCTTCTCATAATCAATACCTCTGTGGTTGATAGAGAACCCTCACGCAAAGACATTCAGGTTGCAAAGATCGATGCAAATAAGATAGCTGAGGACATTGGAAACCTTAGGGTTGCTAATATGGTTATACTGGGAGCCTACGTTGAAAAAACAGGAATCATATCCATGGAAAGCATTGAGAAGGCTTTTGAAAGAAAGCTTACCGGTAAAAAGGCAAAACTGATAGATATGAATATAAAGGCTGTTAAAGCCGGAATGAAAGCAGTAAGAAATTAAAAAAGTATTTTCATGCATGCAGTCAAAAACCATTAGGAATTGTGAGAAGTTTATACCCGGGTTAAGCAACTCGGGTTTTTTTATGAGCTAGCCTATAAGTGTCTGAAGCTTCTCTTGAAATTTAAGGATCACAGCTGCTTCTTCATAAAAGGTGTAATTATTATCTGAAGTTTTTATAACCATGAAGTAATCTCTAAGCTCTGGCTTCCCAATATTTCTGACATTTCTAATTGGGATGAACATATCTCTCATCCTGGGCAAATAGAGTTTATTGGTTGTTACAGTCTCCTTTATGTAGACATCCTGAATATCACCATAGGGTACCTCAATAATCACCCTGTCCTTGTTTCTTGGTATATTAACTGAAAAATACATTATCTCATTGGTTAGAAGAACCTGACTTTCACTCATTTTAACTTTTTCAATATACTCTGTTTCCCCAAAGGTGTACTGAATTGTTTTAACACTCTTTCTTGTTTCTTTGTCATTGTATCCAATCTCTTCAATAAACAATTGTTTCTTTCTTTCTTCGCCCATTCCAAGAAGAAGTGTGATTATGCAAACCACAGTGCCAAAAATAAAACCTCCGCTTCCCATTCCTAAAAATATTGCAATGGTTTCCATTACAATAAATAGAATTGGAGCAAGCTTAAGTAGATTGTAGGGAACATTCCTTCTATACACAACGAAGAGTATACACAATCCCTCTCCAACGATGAAATAGAACAAAGGGCTCAAGAAAAATCTTGTTAGTAACGCGATAAGGAGAATGCCAAATGTCATATTTATCTACTTCCCAACACAAAAATTACTAAAAATCGCTTCCATTATATCATCTTGAACACTGGCTCCAGTAAGCTCATCAATTATCCTGATAGACTGATTGATATGGGAGGAAACAATATCAATTGTTATTCCTTCGTCCAGCGCTTTCTTTGTTTCCACAAGAAGTTCCAGTGCTTTTTTTACCGATCCCCGTTGTCTCTCACTCACAAATAACTCACCATGATGGGTCCTTCTTAATCCTTCGGTTACCTTTAACATGGCTTTCTCAAGATTTTGGAGTCCATTTCCTTTCAGGGCGCTAACAGAAACATCCACATATTCAGGAACATCTTTAACCTTATCCTTTTTGTTACCAACTACTATGACACTGTGAAACAGCTTCTTATAATGCTCATATAGCTCCAGATCATCTTTTGGCGATGTCAAATCTATCATGAACAAAACAAGATCAGCCTGTTCCAGTTCCTTCAGACTCCTGTCTATACCCAGTTTTTCCACAGTGTCAGAAGAAGGGCGAATACCGGCTGTATCAATTATTCTGAAGTATACACCTGTAATACTGAGACCTTCTTCTATTGTGTCTCTTGTCGTACCGGGAACATCAGTTACTATTGCTCTATCCCTTCGCAACAAAGCATTTAATAGAGTCGACTTACCAACATTTGTCCTTCCGGCAATTACTGTCTTAACTCCATGAGTAAGAATTATTCCATTACTACCATGTTCCAGTAAATCTTCCATGCTTTTAACAATCTTGGCAAGTCCATCGTCTATTTTTTCTCTCGAGACATCCATTTCATCAGGATAATTTAATACCACCTCTATTTCTGCAAGCAAATCCACCATTTTCTTTCTGATGCGACCTATTGCTCTGCTCAATCCCCCTTTATATGATGAAACAGCAGCTTTAAGGGCCTCTTTTGTATGAGCATTAACAATGGATTCAATCGATTCAGCTTTAAGCAGATCCATTTTCCCGTTTATAACAGCTCTCTTGGTAAACTCCCCAGGTTCAGCTTCTCTGAAACCTTTACTAATTAATTTCTCAAGAGCCAATTTCAAAACAACAGGACTGCCATGAAAAAAAAGCTCAGCCATATCTTCTCCAGTGTAAGACTGTGGTGATTTATAGAATACACAATTTATTTCGTCCAGTATTTCATTGTTTTCGGTGAATTCCCTCAAATACATTTTCCTGGGAACTGGCTCTCCATTAAAAGAAACAAATTGCCGCACGAGATCCCAGCTCTTCTCACCACTACATCTGATAATTCCTATTGCAGATATGGCCGGATATGTAGCTATCGCACAGATTGGTTCATATATCATTTTTTTCACCCACAAACATACGTTCCAGCGTGTTCATCAATCTACTTCTATATACTGAATAAACAAAAACCCTCGATTCATTTTCATTTATAACAGCTTTAAATCTTTTGAAAACCCTTCTATCTATTTTGTTATCTTTGAAATATATATTCAGCATTTGAGATTCTGAATCATAATCTATTATGCTCACACCTCTATTATATGCTCCAATCCTAATACGTGATGCCCTTAAAAGGGATTTTGTATGCTCTGGCAACGTTCCAAATCTATCTATCAGCTCATTTTCAATACTGTCAATAACATCAACATTTTCAGCGGTTGCTATTCTTCTATATATCTTAAGACGTTCGATAGAATTTGATATATAATCTTCAGGAATAACCATATGATATGGGATATTACGCAATTCAGTGTCGATAACCTTCTCTTTTTCTTTCTTCTTTTCTTCCTTACCCTTCATTTCTGCTACTGCCTTTTGCAGCATTTCGTTATACATGTACAGACCCACCGTTGAAATATTCCCGTGCTGCTCATCTCCCAGTAAAGCTCCAAAACCTCTTATCTCCATATCTTTCATAGACAATTTCATTCCACTACCGGCACCGGTGAATTCATTGATTGCCTTCAAACGTTCCCTCGCCTGTGGTGTCATACTTTTCTTATCGTACAGAAAGTAAGAGAATGCTCTCCTATCACTTCTCCCAACTCTTCCTCTCAACTGGTAGAGCTGGGCAAGTCCATAACGTTGGGAATCATCAACAATTAGCGTATTTGCATTGGGAATATCTACACCACTTTCAATTATAGTCGTGCAGAGCAACAAATCTATATCACCACTGTAAAAGGCCTTCACATTACCCTCAAAAAGTTTCTTCTGCATTTTTCCATGAGCAACTCCAATTTTTGCCTCAGGAACAAGCTCCTTGAGCATTTTCTCACGTTCATCAAGCTCTTCCACACGATTGTGAACATATATAATTTGACCACCTCTATTGATTTCCCTTAGAACAGCGGTTCTTACGAGCCTGCTTCTAAACTGTCCGACATAAGTTTCAACCTCCCTCCGACCATAGGGAGGAGTCGAAATCACCGATAGTTCCCGTAATCCGGATAGAGCCATATACAGTGTTCTTGGTATGGGTGTAGCGCTCATTGATTGAACGTTAACGGATAGTCTGAGTTTCTTAAAATATTCCTTTTGCATAACTCCAAAAAGCTGTTCCTCATCAATAATAACAAGTCCAAGATCCGCATAAGTCAGTTTTGGAGACAGAAGGCTGTGCGTTCCGATTAATATATCTGTATCACCTCTCTTAATGCCATCAATTACTCGTTCTCTTTCCTTTATTGTGCGGTAACGATCAAGGATATCCACCTTAATCCCAAAAGGTTCCATACGTTCTTTGAAGGTTTCAAAATGTTGAGAAGCAAGAACAGTTGTAGGTACAAGCACCGCCACCTGTTTCCCGGAAATTACAGCCCTAAAGGCTGCCCTTAAAGCGATTTCCGTCTTACCAAATCCTGCGTCGCCGCTGACCAACCTATCCATAGGCATTTCATTGGATAGATCTTCAAGAACTTCATTTATCGCTTTTATCTGGTCCTCTGTTTCAACATGGGGAAAACTGTCTTCGAATGCTTTTTCCATCTCTGAATCACCTTTCAGCTGACAGCCTTTCACCCTCTCCCTCTTGGCATAAAGCACCGCAAGTTCTCTTATTCTTTTCTTTAAATCTTTCTCAACCTTCTTTTTCTGCCTTGTCCATAAGTTACTTTTTAAAGAATTTAGCTGGACACCTTCTTCAGGTCCCACATATTTATGAACCCTGTCGACTCTTTCAACAGGAACATAAATCTTTGTATTATTTTTGTATTCTAGAGTTAGATACTCTCTTGTTCCAAGTAGATTGGTTATCCTTTTAACACCAAGAAATCTACCAATACCATATTCCCTGTGAACCACATAATCATTTACATCTAACTCCGTCCAATCGACAATGGGAACTCTTGGTATATGGTCTTTTTCTTTTGTTTTTCTTACCTTTTTTGCCCTGACAATTTCTTTTTCTTTCGTGTCCCATGTCAAATACTCAGGTTCCTCTGATGAAACAATGCAATAACTCTTATAAGATAATAGATTCTCAGGAGAAACACCGCTGAATCTTTTGTAGAGGACTGAGGCTGTACTGTTTTCCTTCAGGTATTCCAGCACTTCTCTCTCCACTCTTTGAAATTCATCGAAGGCTTCATCAGGATTTATAAGGTACAGATTTAAATCACTCAGGTAATCGAGAAGGTACGATTGATTTTCGTAAAAAACGCCTGAAAGAGTTTCAAATGTTTTTTGATCCTCAAGCCCGTAAGGTAAGGGTGAACCAGTACGCTCTTCTATCTTCTTTACTCTTCCCACAAGTCTAGATCTGTTACTTTCTCTAAAAATAGCTTCAGAAGCTGGAGTTATTACCGCTTCGTTTTTTGTTTCCATACTCCTTTGACTTTGAGGATTGAAGACTTTGATACTTTCAATATTTTTATCAAAAATATCTATTCTGAAAGGATATTTGTTGCCAGGCACGTAAATGTCGAATACTTCACCCTTTATAGAAAACATACCCGGTTCATTAACAGTAAACACTCTTTCATAGCCAATTTCAGCAAAGCGCTCCGGAGTTAGGTCTATTGTTCCATTTTTTTTCAAGAAAACACTTTGCTCTTCGAAAACTTTCCTGGGTACTGTTTTTCTCAAAAGTCCATGAAGGCTAGTATAGATAACCCTGGCATTTCCATGTACTATATTGTTCAGCGTTTCCATCCTGTACCGTCTAACCCTTTCGGATATCCCGATTTCTTCGAAAGGAAAGACATCATGGGAAGGAAATACAAATTCTTCATCACTTAAATTCTTTGATTTTATGAAACGGTTGAGAATCCTTTCGTCAGGAAATATTACAACGCTTGTCTTTTCAAAACTGTCAATGTGTTTGACAAGCCACCCATTTTCGTCGTTTGTCAGTATTAAGTGCTTCACAAAGAATCATTACTCCCTTACTTTTTTGCTATATGAATTTTATCACTGTTTGAATATCTTTTCCTGTGCTATAATTGATTCACCAGGGGAGCTCTTTAAGGCTGAGAGTGCGTGCGGCGCAGACCCTTATAACCTGATTCGGGTAATACCGACGAAGGAAGGTCTGAGTGATGCCGTTCTTCTGGACGGCATTTTTTATTGGGAGGTGATATTACGAAATTAAAAGTAATTATCATTTTTATTTTGACACTTATTGCAGCAATGGCAGTAGGTCAGGAAAAACTTGTTATTTACACCTATGATAGTTTGTTACCTTTGGCCAACGAGGCATTTCAGGCTTTCGAAGAAAAGGAGAACGTTAAAATTGAGCTCCATGCTGTTGGAGATGCAGGTTCTATGTTATCCAGAATCATATCGCAAAAAGAAGAACTTGATGTCGATGTAGTAATTGGAGTTGACAATATTCTTGCACAAAGGGCTTTCGAAGAGGAGCTTTTTATAGGTTACTTACCTCCTAACGCTGAAAAAATCACTGATACTTCACTGATTTTTGATCCTTTCTGGAGACTGATTCCATATGATTATGGAGCAATAGCGTTAATTTATGATCCTGAAAGCTTTGATACTCTTCATGTAAAAAGTTTTGATGACCTTACCAGAGAAGAATTTAAACGATCCATCATCATGCAGGATCCACGAACTTCAAGCACAGGGCTGGCATTCCTTACATGGACTTATCTGTTACACAAAGATGATTTATGTAATTTTTGGGAGAAATTTAAAGATTCCATACTTACGATTACCCTGGGCTGGGGGGATGCCTTCGAAAAATTCGAAGCTCAAGAAGCACCTATGATGGTAAGTTATGCAACGGATAAAGCTTACTCCATGTACAACTACAATGAGGCAAAATATGAAGTACTGATACCAGGAGGAAAAGGTTACGTGCAAATTGAAGGTGCGGGAATTATAAGATGGAGTAACAGAAAGGAGAAGGCGAAAAAATTTATAGAATTTATGCTATCGGATGATTTTCAGAAACATATTCCTCTTACTCAATGGATGTTCCCCGTTACCAACGTTCAATTACCTGAGGTATATGACTACGCAGTCAAACCTGATGAAATATTAAAAGCACCAGCAAATTTAAACATCGAAGCCCTTATCAATGAATGGGAAAAAGCAATTTACTAATCTATTAATTTCGTTAGTTCTTGCGGGTTTATTTATAACCGCTCTGATTGTATTTCCACTTGTGAAAGCCTTTGGCTCCTTTACTGGTGAAGATCTGTTAAACTCACTCAGCAAACCGTCCGTTATAAAAATCCTTCGGTTTACGTTATTTCAATCACTGTTAAGCACAGCACTATCATTTTTGATTGGTCTGCCCGCAGCATATTTTTTTGCCAGAACCAGAGGTATCCTGTCCCGGATTCTGAATTACATTACATTTATACCTTTTTTCTTACCAAGCATTTCCATGGTTGTTGGATTTTTGGTGTTGTATGGAAAACAGGGAATAATAAACAATTTAGTTCGCGCCCTGGGTTTTTCAGAAATAAGTTTCCTTTATTCATTTGGTACTATTATACTGGGACATGTTTTTTACAATTCACCCATAATCGTAAGGATTGTAGGAGATTCATTGAAGAATATACCTAAAGAGTTTATAGAAGCCACGAATATCGATGGTGCAACCAGGGTTAAATCATTTTTTAAACTGGAATTACCTCTTGTTATGCCATCCATTGTGACGTCGCTCATTCTAATTTTTTCTTACTGCTTTACTTCCTTTGCTGTTGTGCTCATTCTTGGAGGCTCACAATTTGCAACACTGGAAGTAGCTATATACATGTACTTCAGATTGCTCGCCCGTCCTGATATTGCTCTTGCACTTGCAATTGTTCAATTTCTTTTCATCTTTGCCTTTGGATTGGCTCTCTTCTTTATGGAGAAGAGAACAAAATTCAAAGCTGGAGAACCATATTATTCCCATTCAAAATTACTTGGAACTTATTCTATTATTTATCTTCTATTCGAAGGGCTTCCAGTAATCGCAGCGATTGCAGGTTCCGTTTATAACTTCGCCACTCACAGCTTCACCTTCGATAGAATCAAACATGTATTCAGTTTTGCCCGGTGGGAAATGCTTAACACTTCACCAATAGGTTCCTATATTAGATCAATCATGGTTTCACTTATTACAGCTCTTGTTGGTGTTGTTTTGTTTTTCATTATAACGTGGAATCTGCGTGAAAGCAGATATTCAAACCTTTTAATCAGGTTGCTCTCACTGATCAGTATCTCGATAACACCGGCAATTCTAGCCCTGAGTTATAGCATTATATATGGAACGATACCTGTGGTGATTAAGCTAATCTTTGCCTATCTTGTGATAGCATTTCCTGTGGCAATAGGCATAATGCATTCCAGTATTAGTTCACTTGATAAAACTCCTATGGAAGCTTCTATGATCGATGGAGCGAATGCACTTCAGCGCTTCTGGTACATTATTTTACCGTTAATGAAACAGGCATTTTTGTCCACTTTTGCGATTATTTTTGCCATTTCTATGGGCGAATTCGCTGCATCACTAATAATTGGAGGTGAAAAATTTCCAACTTTTACCGTCGCCATTTATAGACTTATTTCTGCAAGATACGTACCTGAAGCACGATTCCTCAGTGCATTATTGATAGTTACTGTATTTACTTTTATTGGTTTAACAACAAAGATCTTCGTTTATCCTTCTAGAGTGAATGATAATATTGACAACAATGCCTGATTAAGCATTTTTCACATAATGGATTCTGTGGCTTGCAAATGCTTTTTCCAAATTCCACCATTGAACCATTCAGGGGTCCCCAAAGATCTTCGGGAATCAATGCAACAAGTTTCTCTTCTGTATCGTCAGGTTTATTTGTATTAACCCACCCGATTCTATTTGCTATTCTATGTACATGTGTGTCAACTGCCATGGCCGGAATTCCAAAACCAACAAAAAGGACTATATTCGCTGTTTTTCTTCCTACTCCCGGTAATGAAACGAGATCTTCTAAATTATTGGGTACGTTGTTGTCGAACTTATTATGTATGATTTTGGCTATTTTTACTATTCGAGTAGATTTTTGTCGATACATACCAGACGCCTTTATCAATTCGTAAAGATCTTCGGGGTTAGCCTTCGATAGCTCTTCAGCATCTCTATAAACGTTAAACAACCTGTTAGACGCAATTTCTGTATTTTCATCTCTTGTTCGCTGACTCAATACGGTACTTATCAAAATCCTGAACGGGTCTTTATGGTGACGATATCGTGGAAAAGATTTAATTATTTTTTCAGCAATGGCTCTTGGTTTGCAGCTAACAGAACTCATTGTTCAAGAAAAGCCTTATACGCTCTATACGTTTCAAAAACATCAACCTTCGACGAAACTTCAAATGGTGAATGCATCCCCAATACGGGTGTCCCTGCGTCAAGAACGTCCATGCCTCTTTCTGCAAAGAACTTGGCAACTGTTCCTCCACCACCCTGATCAACTTCTCCTAGTAAAGATGTCTGCCAGTTTATATTATTTTTATTTAAAAGGTTTCTTACCGAGCCAATCATCTCAGCACTGGCATCGTTGGTTCCCGCTTTTCCTTTATAACCAGTATATTTCACAAGAACTACACCGTGTCCCAATCTCGCAGCATTTGTAAGATCATGAACCTTCTCATGCATCGGGTTTACTGCGGCACAAACATCTCCTGAAAGCATCTTAGAATTATCCAGAGCCTTTAAAGTATCTTCATATGGTTGTTCGCTACCATTTAGTGCGGCAAGACGGGATAAAGCATTTAACCAGAAATAACTTTTTGCCCCTGTTGTGCCTGTACTGCCAATCTCTTCTTTATCAAGCAATAGCACACCGATGTTTCTATCTTCTTTATCAGCTTCGATAAGTGCTTTAATAGCTGTATAAGAACATACTCTATCATCTTGTCCATAGGCTCCTATCATCGAACGGTCAAAACCAACTTCTCTGGGTTTATGTACAGGAACAAGCTGAAGTTCAGCACTAATAAAATCCTCTTCGGTGATCCCGTACTTTTCATTCAGCATCTTCAAAATATTCAACTTTACAAGATCTTTAGCATCTTTTTTCTCTGAATTAAGCGGTATCGTTGCACAGAGTGCATTGAGATCCTTGCCTTTAAAAACTTCATTTACACTGCCCTTTCGATCATCAAGATGGGGAAGAAGATCGCTTATTGTAAATACAGGGTCACCTTCCTCGCCTCCAATTGAAATCTCAATTAATTTCCCATTTTTATCATAAATGACACCTATTAATTCAAGCGGTACATTTAGCCAGTGATATTTTTTGATTCCACCGTAGTAATGCGTTTTCAGCAATAGATAACCACTTTTTTCCTGCAGTGGTAATGGTTTCAAATCAAGCCTTGGAGAATCAACATGAGCTGCTAACAATCTAAAGCCTTTTTCCAGTGATGAATTAAGTTTGAAAGCAACCAGGGCCTTTGATGATTTTACAAAATAAACGCCTTCGGCTGTTTCTAACTGCTTTTTAGATTCAGCATCATCCAATGATATAAAACCCTTTGATTTTAAAAGTTTGACAAAAAAAGCTATCGAATTCCTTTCGGTTTTTGCCTTTTGAAGGAAGTCCATATAGTTCTGTGTGAACCCTTCCACTTCATTTTTCTCGACCATGAACCACGCATTTTCTGTTGAATGAATTAACTGTTTTCTTAAATCCTTCAAATTATCCTTCAAAACTACACCTCCTTATTTTTTATAATTCTAACACCTTAAGAAACACATGTGTTAAACGAGTTAGAAATGTCATGATTGTTTATACTGTATAATTGTAACGAAAAAAATATACTTTAAAGTGTATTCAAATATTTAAAGGTGATTCCTTTGAACGAAAAGAAGCTAATAGAGGGTCTAAAAAAGAAAGAAATGTGGGCATATGAAGTTCTTTATGATGAATATGCACCAAAGCTGGGAAGCGTCATAAAGTCGTATCTTAAAACTGATGATGTCGAAGATGTATTACAGGAAACATTTATAAAGGTTTTTAAGAGCATAAAGAAATTTCGGGGCGATTCCAAGTTATCAACTTGGTTATACAGAATAACAGTGAATGTTTGCAAAGACATAATAACAAAGAGAAAGAAAAGAAAGCAATTTTTAACCGATTTTCAGGAGAGAGAAGAAAATTATAATCTGAATCCAAAATCTTCGACAAACGTTTTTAAAGAAGTTATGGATGAACTGAGTTATGAAGAGCTAATGAAAATAATA